>NZ_JBGQOI010000007.1:0-249216 GCF_052113765.1 Pseudomonas sp. W22_MBD1_FP4
GAACGGCTGCCGTTTTTTGAAAGCGCCTATGGCTCAGCAGTCGAAAAATAGCGGCCTACTTCAGACTATCCCTAAGGCAGCTATCCGCAGCTTTACCCAACCCTGCCAGCCCTCGCGTAAGTCGTTGATAGGCAGGGTAGGCAGTAATATCCGCTAGATCGATACGTGTTCCATTCCTATCGTTGTCTCCAAGGAATTTTTTCAGTTGGTTAGTGAGGTAATTCAATGCACTGGTCGACGAGATATGGTCTGTGAAAGTTCGTAAGTACTTTTCAACAGCACGCCAGTACAGCGTCTGATGTGTCCAGTCTGACGGAGGCAAAGTGGAGTGTGTAATCAGGGCAAGGCCGCCACACACCTCCTTGCGACTTCTACGGTATACGAACCGCGTATTAGGTTTGCAGCGCGACGACTAAACCAATGCAAATTTCGCTGTCCCGGCATCTGCCATGGATCAGAAGTCGAGGTCGGTAACGAACAGCTTTAGGCCTTGGTGCTCGGTCTCCACTGGGAACGGGTCCTTGCTCTGGCATCCAAAAAAATCACAAGATCAATGCATATATATTTTGATCTAGATACTCGTCGCCAATGCGCTCTGATTTTTTGAGTGTTCCTTCGTAATCAAAGCCACAACGTAAAGCCAGTTTGTTGCTCTTTTCATTTCTTACTGCCGCTTTGATAACGAAGCGACATATCTGGTTGCTTTTTCCATAAGTTTCAATAAGCTTTCTTACGGCAGCTGTTAGAAAACCCTTTCCTTGCATGTCAATATCCAACCAGTAGCCCAAGTATGCTGTTTTATTATCTATATCCAAGGAGTTGAAAGACAGCACTCCGCACGGTTGGCCAGATTGACATAGTATGTAAGTTTTTGAAATGTTTTCTTGATGCTCTTTTGCGCAGGAGATTAAAAACTCTTCTACATCCTCCAGTTTTTTGGTGTGTCTTGGCCAGTGCATATATTTTTCGAAGTTTTTCTTGTTTTTAGCTATCAGGCGGAAAAGATCTTTGGCATGCGTGAGATTCGAGCTAACTAAAGATAAAGTATCTGTTATTTTAATTTCTTCACATCTTTGATAGATATCACCTAAGACTAGCTGACTTGGTTTGAGTTGCGACCGACAGATCACTAGTCGGCTATCATCATACATGTAGACTACAGGCTTACATCTGATCCACTGAGTCATTGTTTGTAGGTCATATGCTCCGCAGCCTCTTATAAGAAAATAATCATTTTCTTTTAAAGAGAAATTCTCACCGAGAACCGTGAGATAATCAGTTTCAAAGCAATTGAAACCTACTAGGTACTGTGCGTGATTTATTGGTGCTCGTAAAGTCTTTGATACTTGTACGGTCGAATGAGCCCATCGATGAATTGAGGGAACCCAGTTTGAAGCTAAGTTTGTTTGGAGAAGTTCTATGCCGTTACGCCATTTAGTGCTAAAAACCTTTCCGCAGAGATAACCATAGTCCTCGCTAAGACATCTGCCTGGCTCAAAAATATAATTCCAGCTTTCCTGTTTTTGTCCAAATAAAGTTTGAATTTTTTTAGAGACTTCGTCAAAGAACATTTCGGCAGATGGGGTTTGAATACTAATGTCTGTTGAGAACGAGTCCGCTGGAAAGCCGCTTCCCAAGTCTAGTATTCCTTGATCCGGCATGTGTTTCATTAGAAATGCCGACCAATCTTCTATGGCGTCTGTTATAGCTTCTGGAGTCGGTAGATTTGATCCGACATTAAGATGAAATCCAACATGCTCTATAAGTTCATTATTGCGTAGCTTGGGGATGATGCTTTCTTCAAACTCATTGGATGTACAGCCAAAACGAGAATAACCATTATCTCTATAGATGTGTGATAGGCGAATTATCACACGGCATTTTTTTTTGATTTTCGAACATATTGAACCTATTCTTTCGACTTCTTTTATACTATCGATTTGCAGTAGCACCTCATTTTCAATAGCGAAAAATAACTCAGTGTCGAGCTTGAGCGGCCCATCAAAAATTATTTGGTTACTTTCAAAGCCTGCTTGTAATGCTAACTTTATTTCTTCTATTGAGCATGCTTCAATCCAGTAATTATTGTCTTTGAGCATTTGGCAAAACGCTCCTAAATTACACGATTTCAGAGATGCAGCGACCTGAACATGATTGAAATACTCTTTAGCAGAAGCCATAAAGCTTCTCGCTTTCGCTCTAGCGCTTTCAAGATCAAAAATAAAGAAAGGCTGATCAGGATCTACCATCTCTCTAAGATGATCGCGAACGGTCGTCATGAGTTCTTCCGGGGGGGCTACTTGTGCCATATCTGAAATGCTACTCCTTGAAAATCTTTCTGAGCGTTCAAGCTTTTGCGAATTTCAAAAAAATGATTGTATAAGTTTTTCTGTTGATGGGTGGGAATAACTTTTGTCGAAGGATTTTCTTCAGTTAGATAGCACATTACACGATTTGCTAGCACTTCCTCATTTTCGGCGAACAGTTCATAAGTGAACTCAGAGCCAAGTTTGAATCCGCCTGTTACAAAAAAATCTTTCCAGTAATCATATGTCCATGATGGTTCTGGACGCCAGCCTAGAGCTGCTTCTACCGAATTTAGTATGTGCTCGGGAGGCGGGTTTCTAAAGAAAAAATTGGAAATGCACAAAGTCCCAGTAGGCTTCAGAACTCGGTGGCATTCTGATAGTGCGAGTCGACGATCTTGAATAAACCCAAAATTGCACCCTCCTAACACATGACTAAATGACTCTTTTTCGAAAGGTAATGCGCAAGCGTCGGCTACTTGGTAATGTAAATCTCCAGTTGCGTCCATCGCGCTAGATGTTGCATTTGCAACTTTTACTGAAGAGCTGCTTAAGTCAATGCCGACAGCGCTGCTTCCCACTTTTTCGTAACAGTACCTAGAGCTATAACCTGTCGAGCAAGCTAGGTCTAATAGATGAGAGCTGGATGTAATTCCGGAGTTTTCGATCAAGTAATCTAATGCATAGCTTCCACCTGGAGGTGTGTTCTCTTGTTGCATGAACGCCACAAGATCTGGATAGGACATCGTGCTAAAGTCTAAGCTCTCAGTGTTCATAAGATAATTTTCCAAGGCGGCGAAATTAACATAGTAGATGCGAAGGTATACTTCACATCTACTATGAGTTTCATTAGCAATAAATTTAGTTAAAAATTTATTGCTCCAGACGGATCTTAGTTACAAAGACTATTGTGTGCTGATGCGCTCGGAAGAGTGCAGACGCTGGCAAGAGACTCCTTGAGCACTTCATGCTTTGCAAAAGGCGCTACTGGTCGACCCAGATCATCGTGCTGCAGTTGCGTTTCGATTTTTACTGGTGGTGTTGGCAAGGCGGTGGCCTGCACGGCGGGTGCACTTGCCAAAATTACTGAAGCGATTCCAAGCAGTTTGTGGTTCATAAGATATTCCTTTAATTTATATGAGAACGAGAATCGTTCGTAATAATCATTGAGCTTTTTCTTACTTTTGTCAACAGCTCTGCACTGATCTTTTTAATATTTGAGTTGCATTGAAATGCGCACGACACTTACGGAAATTCTTACTGAGCCGAAGCGTGATTTTTTTTGACTGAAGACTCAGGCGGAGCGGTTGATAACTTTTCAGTATATCAATTCTAGATGACTATTCTGGAACTATCCCATCGCTCTACTCTGGATTCAAAACCTTTGAAGATATTTTTTGCCAGCGCAGAAATCAGATTGCTGCATAGCACCGACGCAAGATTAAAATTTACTGGGCCATAACTTGGCATTATTCCACTGGGCAACCTCGTTAAGGATGTGGAATGATCACTCCTGACGCTGTCTACCAGATTTCTTGCGTCTTCTGGCTTGAATAGAAATGAGGTGCTGAAGTGATGAAGATAGCCCCCAGAGACAACAGGGATATTGAACTCCTCCGCGATAAGAACGCCGTCTCTTGCGAGAGTAGGAGGGTCATCAGCGGTTATAACTGCACCATGAACTTGTTCTGGGATAAGAGACTTAAGAAGATCAAGTGTGCATGGCTCCGCATGAGTAGTTATGCTTAGATTTTCAAATCTAGCATTTAGTCCATTTTTTAGCACATCCACCTTCAAATGGCCTAGATCTGCTAATGTCCAAAAAAGTTGGCGATTCAAGTTGCTTTTTTCTATAAAGTCATTATCAGTCAGGATGAGATTTTGTATTCCTGCACCCGCTAGAAGCATAGCTACCGAACTTCCAATCCCTCCGCAACCAGCTACGAGAATTTTCGCATTTCGCAAAACCTCCATGTCCGCAATTACATCTGAACATAGGTGTGCAACACTCAGGAAGTAGCTTGCGGTTCTACTGGTTACGGGATTCTGAAGAAGTTTTTTTATTTTTTGAATTTCATCGGGCGATCCTAGGATTAGAGCTCCAGTCTCATTTAAAGCATTTTCAAGAGATTGCTCGTCTCTGCTTCTAACGCTTGAAATTCCTGCAGGGCCGTTTACAACAATTTCATCAGCACCCCGAGAAAACAGGGTGGAGGGGGCGATAATGGCAATCGGCTTGCCTTTTTTGTAAAAAACTAAATCGTCCATGGTTAGCTCTTCTCTTCACGTAGTTTCTTAATTCAACGAATCAGATGGAGAAAAAATTAAGGTTGGCTTGACTTTTTTCACTCGCGTTTTTCTACGCGCAGCGCAAGCGCGCATGTCCCACAGTAGCAGTCCCAATTCATCACCGAAAAGGCTGATGTTTTTCGCTCATGACCGGCAGCAGTCGGCCAATAGCAGACGTTCGCTACTGGGGCTAACCCGAAGCATTGGCCGGTGAGTTCCGAGCTTGATGCCGGGCGCAGGTTGCTGGATTGGGTACTAGGTCAGGTGCAGAAGAAAGAGCGGACGCAGTCATGCGCGCTGCGCTTGCCTTCATTCATATCTGACGGCTGTAGCAGCGCTCTTGAGTGTAGGCTGGCCGCAGCGTTGCCTGAACCGGTCTCATCGCGGGGCAAGTCCGCTCCCACGCTACTCTCGAAGTTTGGACTGTTCAGGAGCCGGCTTGCCAGTGATGAGGTCAGCAATGGCAACACAAGGCTTCAACCAGCAGTTGGCATTAATACGACAGGCACCTGGATGGGCGGAATGTCCTCGCCCGCCGGCACCAGGTAGGGATCCTGCATGGGTAGGCCGTCCACTGCCGACACCACAAGACTGTCGATAACCGGATCGCCGCAGCTCTTGACCAGATAGGCCTTGGAACGGGGCTGCCCAGCCGTGAACCGGTAAAGCACGGTGACCGTGAAGGTCTGACCGGATGCCTTAACATGCTGGAACACCGTAGACATCAACAAGCGGTTGCGCTGCTCGCGTACAAATCGTTCGGTCCACAACCGGTTGTACTTCTGCACTTGCCCGGCGTCGAGTTCGAGCCCTCGCGCCAACAGTGGCTGTATCGCCTGCCAAGCTTTGTCGCCATACTTCTGCGTCGCGTCAATGTAAAGCTTCAAGGCCCCGGGCACATCGTGCGCACCGCCCTGTCCGTGCTCCATCATCCCACCCAGTGCCACCGCACCAGATCGTCCCCCCAGTCGGTAGTAATCACGGGCTTTAATCCAATCAGCTGGCTCGCCCACCCCGTCGCGCGCCATGCGCCCGAGTTCGACATAGGCGTAAGGGTCATCCTTTGCCGCTTCGAGATACAGACCGCGGGCCATACCGATGTTCTGAGTGACGCCGTTGCCGCTCTCGTAAAACGTGCCGAGCACATGCCGGCACATCGCATTACCAGCATCGCTGCTTCCCTTGACCATCTCCATACTAGCGGGTGCAACATCCCTGCTGTAAATGGCTTCACGGCAGGCGTTGCTCTGGTTGTCGTCCCGCGTGTAATCGAAGGTGCCAAGCGGCTCGTAACGGTTGCGCTGTTCTTTGAGGTAGCGTTCCATCGGAGTCTGCCGTGCCGCCTTGATGTAGTCGGCGGTGCTCTTGCCCATGTCGTTGGGGCTCTGGCAACCGGCCAGGGCGAACATTAGGCCAATCGATGCGAGGTTTCGAGTCATGCTTTACCTGTGTCCATACATGCACGGCGGTAGCTCGTGCGGGCGATCCATGGGTAGCCTGGCGAACGCGTTAGCGCAGTAGGTAGATGGGGCGGATCCTACCTGTCGCACGTGAAGCCCGCAAATATTGAGCACTAACGAATGAGTGACGGTGGACTCCAGAGTTGTTCGCACGAGAAGTAACGAGCCGCCCGGCTAATCGGCGGTCAAGGAGCCGCTTTTGGCTGCTTTTGGCCGTTAGCCGCCACTGGCAATTTTACATTTTTGCCTGCTGAATTCGTGTAAAGGTACCTCTATAAGAGTGCAGATTATTACTCCCAACCATGGAGGGGCTACCTACGAAACCTACAGAACCAAGTTTCGTAGGTTTTGTAGGTCTACCTACAGGCCTTTTGAGTAAATAAGCTGGGCCGAGGCTATGTATTTCGCCAGACATATCGCGTCGATGGGCGGCCGCCCTTCTCACCGGCAACCTCGTAGCCAACGATGAAGTCGTGTTCAACCAGAATTGCGAGCGCATTATTCACGGCGTCCTGCGAGCCCAATCCCGTCCAGTCCTTCTGGCGCACCTCTCGTGCGGTAAACGGCTCGGGTAATTTCTGCCGGCGTTCCAGGAGCAACCGGGCACCCAGTAGTGGGGCGTTAATTGCTGCACCGTACAACCGCTGTGCATGGCTCATCAGGTAGGCCGCCCAGTCAATCGCTCGGGTAGCAGCCTCTGCGCTGACCACTTGCTGTCCTCCGCCCATAAGCTCGAATAGAAGTGCTAATCCGGCAATTGTCTGCGGCATTTTTAGGAAGTGGGACTGCAATGCTGGATGTAATTCTTCCCCCCGGCTTTCCTGCATGTGACGGGTATACCAAGCGTTAAATATCTCCTGTGCCTCTGGGCTGAACCTGAGTGCAGAACGAGGCTCATCTGGTATTTGGTCGAGTTGCTCTATAACCCAATCCACGCGCTCAGTGGCGGCTTTGTTCGGCCAGCGGTCCACCAGACGCCATTCGCGGACATCGTCGGGATAAACGGCGAGTTGCAGGCGCTGAATCAGGCCGTCATCCAATTCGCCGCTGATCGCGGCGCGCACCAGCGATGCGATACGTGACGGTTGAATGCCGCCGATCAAGGATAAGCAGCATGACTCGATGAAAATGGTGCCGCGCCCAATGCGGTCGTAGGTGAATGAGCCGTTGCCATCGAAACACTCCAGGTAGAACGCGCGCGCAACAGAACCGTCCTCGCTCTGTATCGTCGCCAGCCAGCCTCCCAGCTCGTCACGCACTAGCAGTAGGCCGTTGGGGTTTTCGTTGAGCAGTTCGCCGAGTTTCTCGACACTTGAGTCGTTGACCATGTACCGGCGCAGGACTGGAGCCTGCATGTCGCTGGAAAGTCTGTTCAGTTCCGCCAAAGCTGCGTTCTTGTCGCCGTTACCGAGAAGTTTTTTTGCCTTGACCTTGGCGGCGTTGCGCTCCATTTCGAGTAGCTCGCTGCTGGCCTTGTGCTCGGCCTCAGCCAATCCGTAATGTTTGCGCTCGCTGGACTCCAGGGCATGCAGTGCGCGCAGTGCATGTTTGAGTGCTGGCGATTTCATCGCTGATGGTCGACCGATGATGACGCCCCATTGATTGGGGACGACCACCCAGTCGTCGTGCTGTTTCGGGTGGATGGTAAATTTGCGACCCACCACAGCGCTGACAGCAACCACGAGTGCGACCCCAATAAAATCTGGCGGGCATTGGGTGCGTTCAGCGACGTCACGTACATATTCCCGCAGGTCGGCTGGCAATAGCTCGTCACGCCAGGGCATGACCTGAGACAGCCCGCTCGGGAGCGGCTTTGGCGCAATTTCCAGACTCAGATATGAGTTAAGTGCCGGTTCGGGCATCTCTGCCAAGAACGGCGGGATCTGCTCGTGCGTGGTCATCGCTCATTTCTCTCGGAGAGATCCTGAGTGACGCCATTGCGCTCACTGATCTTGATCTCCAGCCAGGCCTCCACCTCCGCGACGACGAAGTAAACTCCAGCCTGTTTGCTCGGTCCGAATTTGATGGGGCGAGGGAAGCTGGGGTCGGTTTCGCGCAGCTTTTCGAGGCCAGAGCGGCTCTTGTCAAAGCAGTGCTGCAGAGAGGTGTGACTAATCAGGTATTTCTTGGGGGCATGTGTCGGCATGTGTGAGTCTCTGTGTGTAAGCCAACACAGATTAAATACCTCAGACAGACCGCTGTGGCGCGTTTTCAAACCGGAAAAGCGACGGAAAACGTGTTGTCGGTTGTTGAGGTAAAGGCGACAGCCAAGGATGGGCTTCGCGGGCAGGCAGGCGTCATAAAGCTGGCATAACCGAGCCAAAACCACCCATCCAGGTACAAAAAAGGCACTTGCGGTAAACGCTAAGTTCCTGATTTTTATCGCTTATTTTGTGGTGCGGGGGGGGCCGGCCTTCCCCCTGTTCCAAACAGAAGGCGGTAATTGCACAGAGCGGCGCCCTGACAATAATCCGGCATGTCAGCGATTGGACATAATCTTGCGTGAAAAATGGCTCTTTCTGAGTGTTTATCCCCAATTACCTGCTAGATTTTTGCTACAGCAAATATTAAATGTTCAATATTACACTGAAAAATAAAGCATTTTTATCTCAGTAGCTTCGATCCATCATCGGGGCAACGGAGAAGCGGCGGGAGAGTGGAGCTGTTTGTAGGGACATTGGGAATCTGAGTCAACGAGGCGAGTGGCCTAGTTTATCAGGGATGTATCAGGGGTGTTTTGCGCTCTTCACCGTCTCAAGCGACAGGGTACACGGTGAGGATCCTCAATCAATGATTGTGTCGGATATCGTGGCCTGACCCTGGCGTCTCTTTAGTGCATTGCTTGCATGGAAACGTTTGTAGCCGTCTGAGTCGTTAGTTCTATGAGGGTTAACGCTCCGTCGTCAAAGGAGCAGCCTGTATCTATGTAGATCGTATTTCCAAAATAGGTAAGGGAGGATACAGTTGAATGGCCGACATGAACTTGATCAATACCTTGAGTTAAAGCTTCGTCGAGGCTTTCGATTTTTGTTCTGGCGTACAGTGCTTTTTCTAACGCTAGGCGTTGATGGACTTCGCCAAACTGACCCGTAATAGCGTCTTTTGCACTCTGCCAGGTGTCATCGTTATGCGTCAGCGGAGTCTCTGCGTGCACAATCCCAATTTTTCGACCATCTGTTAATTCAACCTCTATTATTAGAGGAAGATCTTTTAAGGCGTCAGACAGGGTCTGTTGAAATTGAGTTGATAGTTTGTAGAGCCATGCTCCACCGTTGCGCGAATGCCTGGCAATGTCGCCATTGCCAGAAACACAGTCGATAACCATCTGTTCATGGTTGCCTCTCACGGCGTGAAACCAGGGCTTCTGTAGCCAGACCACGGCATCGATGGAGTCGGGTCCTCTGTCAATGAGGTCGCCCACAGAGAAGATTCGATCTATGCGTTCATTGAAGTCCACTTTTTTTAAAAGAAGCTCTAATAGCTTGAAGTGCCCGTGGACGTCACCGACTATAAAATCTCGACCAATTTTGTTGGGTAAAAACGACTGGGTTTTGTGCATGGTCAGTGATCGAGGGGGGATATTTAATTTTAAGGATACTACGTACTTGGAGACTTGGTAACGTACGCATGGAAATCGCGGCTTCCTCCCTGCGCCCGCTATTTAAAGTACGAGCGAATCCTCGTACACGTCTTGCTGGTGACTTTCGGTAGCCGATGTGTCGCTGCAGGCGGTGCCATTTGGATAATGCAGTGTTCCTTATGGCCATCGCCATAAACCATCACTGCCGAGGTGGTGGAGGAGCCATCTTCGTTCAAGTACGTTGTGACATTTTCACTGTTCTCTGGGCGTTTATCAGGGCCGCCGTAGGGATCAGGGTTCGCGGGGGACTCGGCCGCATAGGCAGCCTGGGCGAGCAATAGAAGCGTGAATGCGCAAATGAATTTCACAGTGGGCCCTTCGACAGAGTTGGGAATTCAGTAAATAAAGATTGAGGCGGCTGTGCAGCTCAGACCGCTAAATCCCTCAAGAAATTTCCCACACGTTCTCGCCCGGCCCTGTGCAAGCCAGCTACTACAGGCAGGGCTGCGTCAGCCCACTTCGACAGTGCCTTTATGGAAAATCTCACGCCGTGCCCGGCGGCTGATGTTTTCGTGCTTGCTGAGTGTGTACATCTCGTCAAAACGCGCACGGTCGATACGGGGATAGTTGACCAGTTCTTCCATCACCATGCGGTCGTAATCCTGCTCGATCACAAAACGGAAAACCTCGCGTCGATAATAGAAGCCGAATTGAAAGGCCAGCACTTCGGTGAGGTAGTCAGTCTGGGTGAGGAAGCAGTTCTCCAGGTCAATCGCCTTGGCGCACGTGGGGTGCTGCGGGTCGACCATCACGTTGTTGGCCCAGAAGTCCATATGGATGATGTGTTTGCTGTGCAGGGCGCGCAGCAGTTTGAATGACGCAGTGATCAGGCTTAGGACGCCGCGTTCCTGCTTGAGCCATTCCAGGCCGCTGAGGTAGCCGTCGAGCATCTCGGTGAAGATGAAGAATTCCTGGATTAGGCCAAGCGCAGATTTTCTGTAACCGAAACCACGCAGTCCGGCGACCGGTGCGCCGCGCTTCTGCGCGCCCAGGGTGTTGATGACTTCCTCTACGGGCCAGTCGAATGTGCCGTCGCGTTTGGAGCGCCCGAAGGTGACGCGCAGTTTTGGACGCAGGCTGTCCAACGGCTGGGACTTGGCGAACAGATCGTTCTCCATGCCTTTCAACGGCGCGCTGATGCGGTTTTTGAGTTGATGGCGAGTGTCGATCAGGTCCTGAATCGCTTGGTGGACTCCGTCGCCGCTGGTGTGTGTGGTGAACACCGTCGCGTTGCCGTGATTGAGCGTTGCGGGAAAATTCTCAAGCACATTTCTATCGGGAAAGCTCAAAACACATCCTTGTCATTCGGAAAAGTATTACAGATATGTTACATGCACGATCTATTGGATCCAACCTGAACGTAACCTGTCTGGAAATGAAATATTTTTCACGTAGGGTTTTCTGAGCGTTTCCTGGCGTTGATGCCTGATTTCAACCGGTTCTATTCGTTTATTCCCCGCCTTTCATCCGTCGTGCAATCAGATAGATCCCCAACCCGGCCAACGCAGTGACTGCGCCGATATAGCCGGTGCTGGTCCAACCCAACCCGGCCGTGATCGCCATGCCGCCAAACCACGGGCCCAGCGCGTTCGCCAGGTTGAATGCCGCATGGTTGGACGCTGCCGCCAGGCTTGGCGCTTCGTGGGCAATGTCCATCAGGCGGATCTGCAACGGTGCAGCCAACGCCACCATGGTGCCGACCAGGCCCATGCTCAGCAGTACGCCCCACAGCGATGCCGCTGCGAACGGAAAGAACAGCAATACGCCAATCGACCACACCAGGATCCAACCCACCGCGCGAAACTGCATGCGATCAAACAGCTTGCCGCCGGCGATATTGCCGATGATCCCGCCCACGCCAAACGCGGCGAGGCCAAAGGGAATCCACTGTGGCGAGACTTTGGTCACTTCGAGCATGGTCGGTGCCAGGTAGCTGAACACGCAGAACATCCCGGCAAACCCGATTGCGCCGATGGACAGTGCCATCCACACCTGGGGTTTGGTGAAGGCACGCAGTTCCTTGCGTGGGTCGC
Organism: Pseudomonas sp. W22_MBD1_FP4; assembly: GCF_052113765.1. Lineage (NCBI taxonomy): Bacteria > Pseudomonadati > Pseudomonadota > Gammaproteobacteria > Pseudomonadales > Pseudomonadaceae > Pseudomonas > Pseudomonas sp. W22_MBD1_FP4. The sequence goes on from NZ_JBGQOI010000007.1 coordinate 11,729, forward strand.
TGCGTTCTTCGTCATGGCGGTGCGGCACGAATTGCCAGACGAGGGCGATGGTGCACAGCGCAATCACGCTGACCAGCGCGAACGCCGAGCGCCAGCCCAGGTGTTGGCCGAGGAAGGTGGCGATGGGGTTGCCGAGTAGCATGGCCAAGGTCAGGCCCATCATGACGCGGGCGACGGCACCGGCGCGTTTGTCGCTCGGCACCATGCTGGAGGCGACCACGGCGGCGATGCCGAAATAGGCGCCGTGGGGCAGGCCACTGATAAAGCGGAACGCCACCAGCGAACCGAAGGTGGGCGTGAATGCCGTTGCGAAGTTGCCCAGCGCGTACAAGCCCATCAACAGCAACAACATATGTTTGCGCAGCAGCTTGGCGCCGAGGATCGCCAGCAGCGGCGCGCCGACCATCACGCCCAGCGCATAGGCGCTGATGGCGTGGCCGACCTGAGGTTCGCTCAACCCCAGGTTCTGGGCGATGTCGGGCATCAGGCCCATGATCGCGAATTCGCCGGTACCGATCGCGAAAGCGCCCACGGCCATGGCGGCTTCCATTTTGGCGGCGCTGCGCGCGGGCAATACGTGCCCGGGTGTTTGCTGGATAGACATGGATCGCTCTGTGCAGGAGGGAAAGACGAGCCGCCGATCCTAACGAGGCGGCCACGAAGGAGTCTAGAACAGCGGATTACGCCTGAGTTCCATCCCATCACGGCGCCGGCCTTTGAGATCCGTCTTATTCACCCGGCTCCTGCTCATCCCTAACCTTTGGGCGATGAAACTCAAACATTTCCTGCAACCCCTCGATTCAACCTTCTCGACGCCCAAGGCAGCCCGCAAGTTGTTGCGTTTGTTTGCCTTTGCGTTGGTGCTAGGCGTTTATGTGGGGGCTTACAGTTATCTGCGTGCGGCATTCAGCGAGGAAATTTCGCTGCGGCGCAGTTATATGAACGAGGCGATTTCCGACGCACAGAGTTTTTTCGTCAGCCGCCAGACGCTGTTGAAGAGCCTCGGCCTGTCCACCGTCAGCCATAAGACGCCGCCCGTGGGCAACCTCAATGAAGTGCCGGCCGAAGAAGTGCATATCACCCTCGGTGAAGCAGGCAATATCTGGAGCCTGTGGCTGACCCGACGCATGCTCGATTACTTGCAGGCCAACCAGGTCAACCTGATTTACGTGCCGCAGCGTGCCACGCCGCTGGTCGAGCGCCTGTTTACCGTGGGCGAAGCGCCGGGAGCCGTACCGGAATCGGTGTTGAAACGCTTGATGGCGGTGGATACCGGCAAGGTGTCGGTCAGCGATGAGTTGTGGCTGACCGAGCAGAGTCGCCTGGATTCATCGCTGTACATTTTTACGCGCCTGGACGAGCGCAGTCCTTCATCGGGCTGGCTTGGATTAGAGGTGGACGGACCGGACCTGATCAACGCCTTGCAGCATGAGAAGGCCGGCGACTTCATGTTGCTCGACGGTGCGGGCCAGCTGATTTTCAGCAGCGCGCCCCATCAACCGGCGGCGGCGCAGGTGTTGCGCCAGTATCACTCCACCGCCAGTTTCGGCTGGGAAGGCAGCCGCTGGTTGCCCGACCGCCTGGCGATCCGCAAGCACTTGGGCTATTCGCACTGGCAGATCGTCTACAGCCTGGAGTTGAGCTCGCTGTTGCCCAGCCTGGCGCTGCCGTTGCTGGTCTGCTTGCTGCTGTGCGCTCTGGCGAGCCTGCTGATGGTGCGCCTGGTACGGCGCATCGACCAGCGCCTGATCATCCCGGCGGCCAATCGCATCGAAGCGTTGGTGGAGAGCGAAGCGTTCAGCAGTGCGGTCATTCGGATCGCCCCGGTGGCCTTGTGCGTGCTGCGGCGCAGTGACGGCGAAGTGGTGCTGGAAAACCCGTTGTCGCGCCAATGGCTGGGCAAGGGCCAGGAGCGCCGGCAACTGTGTCTCGACTGGGTTCGCCGTGCCTTCCATGATGCCGAACACGGCAGCACCGACGAGTTGCAGATGGCCGATGGTCGCCACCTGTTCCTGAGCTTTGCGCCCACCCGTTACCAACGTGAAGAAGTATTGATCTGTGCCTTCAGCGACATCAGCGAGCGCAAGCAGGTCGAGTTGGCGCTGGAGCAGGCGCGAACCCTGGCGGATGCGGCCAACGAGGCCAAGACCCTGTTCCTCGCAACCATGAGCCACGAGATCCGCACGCCGTTGTATGGCGTGCTGGCCACCTTGGAGTTGCTTGCCCGCACCGAGCTCAACAACCAGCAGCGCGGCTACTTGAATGCCATCGAAGGTTCCTCCGCGAACCTGCTGCAATTGATCTGCGACGTGTTGGATGTCTCCAAGATCGAAGCCGGGCAGTTGTCCCTGGAACTCACGGTGTTTTCTCCGCTGGAACTGGTGCAGGAAGTGATTCAAGGCTACGCCGGTGCCGCCCAGAGCAAGGGCCTGCAATTGTTCAGTTGCCTCGACCCGCACACCCCCGAACGCGTGCGCGGCGATGTCACACGGATTCGGCAGATCCTCAACAACCTGCTCAACAACGCGCTCAAATTCACCGAGAGCGGGCGCATCGTCCTGCGTTTACGCCTGGAAAGCCGTGAGGGCGAGCGCAGCATGTTGCAGTGGCAGGTGGTCGACACCGGCAAAGGCATTGCGGCGCACGACCAGCCCGATTTGTTCGAGCCGTTCTTCCAGGCCAGCGGCAACGCCAATGTGGTGGCGGGCAGCGGGCTCGGGCTGTCGATCTGCAAGCGCCTGGTGCACTTGATGAACGGCACGTTGCGTGTGGTCAGCGAGCCGGGCCTGGGCAGCAGTTTTACCTTCAACTTGCCGTTGGAGCAGGTCACCGACGATCAGCCCTGGGCCTTGCCGTTGTTGGGCGAGCGGGTCTATGTGGTGTCACCGGTACGCGAACTGGCCGAGAGCATTGGGGGCTGGTTGCGGCGCTGGGGGGCGCGGGCGCAATTGGGCGTGCCCGAATCCGTCGCCACCGACCCCGGCGCGGTGCTGGTCGAGCTTTATCCTGGCGCGGTCGATGCTGCGCGGCTTCGCTGGTCGGGCCCACGGGTAGTTGCGTCGGCTGATGAGCATGGCGTCTCGCTGGGACCGGGCGCGTGTTGGCAGATCGGCTTGAACAACCTGCACGCGCTCAATCGTGCCGTCAGCCGCGCCCAGGGCATCGAGGAACACCTGTCGCCCATCCCCCGCGAGGCGCCCGCCGAGGTCAGCCTGAACCTGCGTCTGCTGGTGGCTGAAGACAACCTGATCAACCAGTTGATCCTGCGCGACCAGTTGGAAGAACTCGGCTGCACCGTGGTACTCGCCGGCGACGGCATTGAGGCGCTGTCGTTGTGGGGCGAACGCCCGTTCGACATGGTTCTCACCGACGTCAACATGCCGCGCATGAACGGCTACGAACTCACCGAACAACTTCGCCGCTTGGGCTGTTCGCTGCCGATCATCGGCGCCACGGCCAACGCGATGCTCGACGAAGCCGAGCGTTGCCTCAGCGCCGGCATGGACCACTGCCTGGTCAAGCCGTTTACCCTGCGCGCGCTCTATCAGTGCCTGCAGCGCTTTCAAAGGAGCGAGCCTTGAGTGCCTATCGCGTGCTCATCGTGGAAGACCATCCCTTTCAGCATGAGTACCTGATCAACGTGTTCCAGGCCATCGGCGGGTTTGACGTCGACGCGGTCTGGGATGGCGCCACCGCGTTGCAGCGCCTGGCCAGCCAGCATTACGACCTGTTGCTTAGCGACCTGATGATGCCGGGGATGGACGGTGTGCAACTGATCCAGCAACTGGCCGGCCTGCAGGCGCCGCCCGCGTTGGCGCTGATGAGTGTGGCTTCGCGGCGCATGTTGGTGGGGGCCGGGGAGGTCGCGGGCAACCTGGGCCTGACGGTGGCTGGATTACTGTCCAAACCGATCAGCGATCCGCAGGTGCGCAGCCTGCGCGATTGCCTCGACCGGCTGGCCGAACAGGCGCGCACGCCGTGTTGCCATCGCGGTGTCAACCTGGCGCGGGACACCCTGGCCCGCGCATTGACCAACGGTGAGATCCAGGCCTGGTTCCAACCCAAGAAATCCCTGCACGACGGGCGTATTGTCGGCGCCGAAGCCCTGGCTCGCTGGGTCCACCCGCAGGAGGGCCTGCTGATGCCCGCCGAGTTTCTCGGCGGGATCGAACGCCAGGGCCTGGAAACCCAACTGCTGTCCTGCATCCTCGCCCAGACCCTGACCGCCCAGGCCCAGTGGGCGCAGCTCGGCTACCGGTTGCCGGTATCGATCAACCTGCCAACCCATCTGCTCGACCAGTGCGACCTGGTCGATCGCTTGCTGGCCCAAGTGCTGCAGCGCGACGCGGAGCCCCGGCAAATCACCTTCGAACTGATGGAAAGCTCCACCACACAGTTGGCCAGCAACTACTACGCTGGAGCATGTCGCCTGCGTCTGATGGGCTTCGGTCTGGCCCAGGATGATTTTGGCAAGGGCTTCAGTTCTTACTTCAACCTGGTGTCTACGCCGTTCAACGAGGTCAAGATCGACCGCTCACTGGTGCACGGTTGTGCAGACAACGAACACCTGGCGTCGGCCTTGCAAAGCATCATTGAACTGGGCCGCAAACTGGGCCTGACGACCATCGCCGAAGGCGCCGAAACCCAGGCTGAGCTGGCGGTGCTGAGGCGTTTTCGCTGCGACCAGGTGCAAGGCTTCTTGATTTCCCACGGCGTCGCTGCCGAAAAATTCAGCGCGCTGTTGATCGAAGATGGCCCTGCGCCAGCACTTATCTGAACGGCCGGGGTCACACAGTCAAGAAGCCCAGAGGAAGGGTCATCCGGTCAGCCGGGTGTTATCGGTCAATGCCGGATGAAGCATAGGCCCTACGTCCTGATTCCAGGCTTTTCGCGGTACTGACGATGAAACATGCAAGTCTGCGCCTGGACAAGCTGGCGCAAAGCTCTCAACGCCTGAACAAAGCCCTGTTGTTGCTCACCGGGCTCGCCTTGCTGCTGTCCAGCAGTTGCTATTGGGCAGTGTCGCGTTTGTTGGAAGCCGAACAGGAAAAGATCCAGTTTCACTTTGCCCGTGTGGTGGAAATCATCCATGAGCATGAGGCGTTTCTGCGCAATGTGGCCAGCGGCTACAGCCAGCGCAACTCGGCGCCGTTGCCGGCGGTGCAATCGACGTCGGTGGTGGAGGTGCAGCGCGACGCAGGGCAGGTGGTGTTGCAGGCCAAGGGGTTTGCGCTCTCGCTGCCGTTCACCTTGTCCCACGATCCCGGCTTATCGGCGGATGACACACGGCGCGCGCTGGCATTTGGCGTGCAATTGACCGACTACTATGGCGGCTATTGGGCTAGCTCGTTTTATGCATCGCCACAGCTGTTCGTGCTCACCCCTGACAACCTCACCAGCCTAGCTGTGCCCGGCATTGGCGGCCTACGCCAGCATCAGCCGTTATTGCCCGGACAGTACCGCGAGGTGGTCGGGCGCTTGCATGAATTGCAACAGCGCCAGGCCGCCTTGCTCAATGACAGCCGCGTGCGCTGGATGCGCGCGCCGTCGCAGCTGTATCACGACAGCCGCAGCGTGGTCGCCATGATCGGTCTTGATGTGCCCGGCGCTGTGTTGCCGGCTGCTCAAGGCCAGGGCTTGCTGGCCTTGGTGGCGGTGGTGGATACGTCCCAGGTCGATGAGTTCGAGCGGGTGTTGCGACTGTCGGTCTACAACCAGTTCACCCTGATCGCGCCCGAGGGCGACGTGTTGCTCGGCAGCCTCGGCGACGAACAGATGGCGCCGATGGGCTTGAGCTTCAGCCGCCAGGGCTTGCGCTTCAAGATGACCAGCGCGGGCGGTGAACGCTGGACCGGCTTGTACGCCATCACCTATCAGGACTTCCTGCGCTACGCCAAATGGCCGCTGCTCGGTCTCGGCCTCACATTCCTCGCCGCCATGCTGCTCGGCTGGTGGATCAATCATTGGTACAAGACGCGCATCGTCAGCCCGGCGCAGCGCGCTCAGGAGCGGCTGTTCGAGAGCGAAGCGTTCAACCGCATCATGCTCCACAACGCCCCGGCCGGGCTGTGCGTGGTGCGGCGCAGCGACACGCAACTGCTGCTGGAGAACCAGCGCGCCCTGCAATTGGGCGGCACCGCGTCCTTGCTGGCGGTACTCAAGGCCAACGACGGCGCCGACACCCCCGGCGAAATGTGCCTGGCGGTGGACGGCCGTTATTTGCAGGTTGTGGTGGTGGCCGCGCGCTACGAGGGCGACGACGTATTTCTTTGCGGCTGCAACGACATCACGCGGCATGTGGACGAAGCCCAATTACTGAACCAGGCCCGTCAGGAAGCCACCGCCGCCAACGAGGCCAAGACGGTGTTCCTCGCGACCATGAGCCATGAGATCCGCACACCCTTATATGGCGTGCTGGGCAATCTGGAGCTGATGGCCCTGACCGACATGAGCGAGCGCCAGCGTCAGTACCTGGAAATCATCCAGGGCTCGTCCACTGTGCTGTTCCAGTTGATCAGCAACGTGCTCGACGTGTCGAAGATCGAGTCCGGGCAAATGGCGGTGGAGGCGGCTGCCTTCGACCCCCATCAACTGGTGGACGAGTCGGTGCTGGCGTTCACCGCCACGGCGCGCAACAAAGGCTTGCAGATCGACGCCGAGATCGACCCGCAGGTGCCACAGCAACTGCGCGGCGATGCCGGGCGCATTCGGCAGATCCTGCACAACCTGTTGGGCAATGCGATCAAGTTCACCGACTCCGGCCGCGTGCGTTTGCGCCTCACCGTGCAACAGCTGTTCGAGCAGGAAGTCGCCTTGCAATGGCAAGTCACCGACACCGGCGTGGGCATTCCGGAAAAGGCCGTGGAACAGCTCTTCAAACCGTTCTACCAAGTGGCCGGCGGCCAGGATGGCAATGGCGCGGGCCTTGGGCTGTCGATCTGCTCGCGCCTCAGTGAATTGATGGGCGGCAGCATGCGCGTGGTCAGCGAACCGGGCCTTGGCAGCAGTTTTTCGCTGTTCATTACCTTGCCGATTCTCACTTCTGTGCCCTCAGCCATCAGCCCGGCGCTGGCCTCGCCCTGTCTGGATGCGCCGTGCCTGAACGTGCGGGTGCTGGTGGCCGAAGACAACCCAGTCAGCCAGGCGGTATTGCAGGAGCAGCTCGAAGCCCTCGGCGCCCAGGCCACCGTGGCGCGGGACGGCGAGCATGCGTTGCAGATCTGGGGCTCGCAGCCTTTTGACCTGGTGATCACCGACATCAACATGCCACGCCTCAATGGTTACGATCTGGCCCGCGCCTTGCGCGAACAGGGCGTGCAGGTGCCGATTATCGGCGTCACCGCCAATGCGTTGCGCGAGGAAGGCGAACGCTGCCTCGCGGTGGGCATGAATGCCTGGGTGGTCAAACCGCTGAGCCTGAGCATGTTGCGCCAGGCGTTGATGGCGCACTGCAGGCGCGCCACGGCCCTAACGACACCGGCGCCGGACCGCGACCGCGAAGGCTGGATCGAGCTGTCGCCGTCCATGCGCAAACTGATGGGCGAGACCCTGCTGGTCGACGTGCAACTCATTGAACAGGGCCTGGACGCCGGCGACTCTGATCGGGTGCGCCAACGCCTGCACAGCCTCAACGGCGCGCTGGCCAGCGTGCGCGCCGGGCTGTTGTCCAACGCCTGTCAGACATGGGAAAACACCCTCTACGATGGCCCGTTGGACAGCCATGCCACCACGCAGATCCGTGTGTTGTGCGCGCGCTTGACGGCCGTCGCGCAGTGCCTGCTGGCCGAGTCATCCACCTGATGAACGCCCCCTACAAGAGAGCTGAACCATGCGAGACATGAACGTCGTCATAGCCGATGACCATCCCATCGTGTTGGTGGGCGTGCGCGAAATCGTGCAGCGCGACACCCGCTACCGCCTGGTGGGCGAGGCGGTCAGTTCGACGCAGTTGATCGAGCAGTTGCGCAGCCATCGGCCGCAAGTGCTGATCACCGATTTCAACATGCCCGGCGATGATACTTATGGCGACGGCCTGAAGTTGATCGAGTACATCCTGCGCCACTTCCCCGAGACCCAAGTGTTGGTGCTGACCATGATCTCCAACAGCCTGATCCTCACGCGTTTGCAGGAGTTGGGCGTGGCCGGCGTGATCCAGAAGAACCACCTGCACGGTGAAATCGAGAAAGCCCTGGGCGCCATCAGTGCTCAGCGCAGTTACCGGGCGCCGATGCCGGCGGCGACGTCGGTGGTGGGCAACGGGTTTCAGGTGCAGGAGCGGTTCCAGAGCTTGTCGCCACGGGAGATGGAGGTGCTGCGTTTATTCGTCACAGGGATGAGTGTCAGCGACATTGCCAGGCAATTGAGCCGCAGCAACAAGACCGTCAGCGCACAGAAAATCTCGGCCATGCGCAAGCTGGATGTGGACAGTGATCAGGCGCTGCTGACCTATTGCATCGAGGCCCGGCAGTTTCAGTAGGGGGGTTAGCGGTACGTCATCTGCATCAACAGCGTTGCGCTGTAGCTGCCCGCTTCGGGCAGTTCGCCCACGGTCACCGGCTTGACTCGTAGGGTCAGTTCCAATAGTTCTTTTTCCACCGTCCAGTTGCTGGTTTCTCCCAGACTGAAATCGGCCGTCGCGCTTTTATTCCACAACCCCAGGCGCAGTCCCAGACCAGCGCGATTGGTGAGCAGGGTCTGCTTGTCAGCGCTGCCCAACCCCGCTGAAAACGTCAGGCTCACCTGGCTGTCAGCTTGGCAATCGAAGATCAGCGGTACGTCGGTAGCGGCGACGCTGTCATCGACCAACTGGTTGAGGTTGGCGTCACCCAGTTTCAACTGTTGCGAGGTGGGAAAACGTGGTGTGCAGGGCGGCGCGATCAGCTTGCCGCTGACATCGATCTTCGCCTCATCCGCCGGTTGCGCAACCGCCGTGCCGGTCACCGCCAGCAGTATCCAGATAAGCGCTTTCATAGGTAGTTGATGGTCATGACGATCGACGAGGTGAACGCGCCCGGCGTCAGGGTGCCTTGTGCGATCAGCTTCGCCTTGAGGCTGATGTCGACGTTGCCGCTCAGGTTGCTGTAGGCCTTGGCGGTGCCTTTGAGGTTGGCCACCGTATTGTCTGCCCACAACAGCGAAACGCCGAGGTTGTCGGCCGTGGTCTTGGCCACGGTGTCGGTGTGCGTGCCTTTGCTGGAAGCGAAGCTTACGTTCAGCGATGAGCCAGCCGGGCAGGTCATTTTCACGGGAACCGCTACGGTATCGGTGGTGGCGACCTGGTCGGTGCGCACATTACCGAATGCTGCCGTGAGGGAGGTGCCAGAAGTCAGTACGCAGGGCGGTCGGGTGAGGGTGCCGCTTACGGTGATATTCACGGTGTCGGCGGCCTGGGCGGCAGTGCCGAGCAGTACCAGGGCGAGCAATGACGTTTTCATGAAAGCCTCATTGGTAATTGATGTTCAGGGTGTATTGGCTCTGGAACGCACCGGCAGGCGATTTCCCAGCCTCCAGTTGCGGCTTGAAACTCAAATTCACGTTGTTGCTGCCGGCCCTCAGTAGCATCGCGCGCGGGCTGGTAAAAACCACCGGGTTGCCGCTGTCGGTCCAGATAGCCTGCATGTTCAGCCCCGCAAGCGTGGTGCGTGATACTCCGGTATTGGCGTTGACCACTGACTGGCTCGGCGTCAAGGTCACGTTGGCGCGCATCGACGACGGGCAATTGAGTGACACGCTGGTCGACTGCGAAACGGCGCTGAGATTAGCGCTGCTGATAGTGCCGAATTTCAAGTTGACGGCACTGGGTGAGCTCAATGTGCAACTGACGGCGGCGACGTTGTAGACGAACGTTATAGGGTGTATCCATTCTGCATAGTTCGGGTAGCCAATAGAGGTCACACCCAGTTTGACTTCTGCCACACGCCTGCCAGGTGTGCTAGGGGCGGTGCCCCCTATGTAGTAGGTGTAAGAGACTTTGCCGCCTACCGCAATCCGCCCACACTTCCCGCCGAGGCAGGAAGACCCGTAGTTACCCAGCGGCAACTGGGACATGTAGGTATTGTTGTAATAGTCTATGCCGTACAGGGTCGCGGGGTTGCTCCCGCCGCTGTTTGTGATTTGCAGAGTTGGATAGGCCCCATTGGGAAACGTGCGTTTTGCCGTGCACGTGCCACTGAACGGCACACTCATCTCGGCGCCGGCCGCAAAGGTGTAGCCACTCATATTCGACCCCGATACATTGCAATCCCAGCTGCCACCGATCAAAGCCTGGGCGTCCAGCGGCAACATCCAACCCAGCACCAGCAGGGTTAAGCACTTGCTCCAGCAAGCGGCGAGGTGATTTTTAAGGTTCATGACTTACGAATCCTTGGCACCCGACCCACCGGCCGCGCGCTCACATTGAATGTTCAGTTGTGTAATCCCACCCTCGGCAGGCCCTTTATCGTCCAGTTTCAATTCGCGGCTGCACCACGGCTGGTTATCCACGCTGATCAACAGGCGTGACTGCGCCGGTACGCCGCTCAGGTACGCACGGCCCTTGTCGGCCACCAGTGTGCTACCCAAAGAGCGCCCATCCGGGGCGAACAGTTCGGCCTTGGCGGCAAACGGTGCCGCTTCGCCGCGTGCATCGATGATGCGGAACAGAATGCGTTGGCCTTTGCGGGTCTCGAAGTCCGCCAGCACAAAGGCACCGCGATTTGGCGTGACCTCCTGCACCAGTTGGGCGATGTCGACGTCAGCCGGCATCGACTGGGTGTCCAGCGACATACGGTTCTTGCGGTAGGGCAGGGCAGACGGCACCACCGTGTAGCCATTGGCATTGGTGCGCACACCCCGCTTGTTGGCGATTCCCACGTCTGCGGCGCCGGGTGTGGCCACGATCACGTTGGTTTCGCCCAGAGGCTGACTGAAAATCAGATTGCGGTCATAGGCGACCACCGAGCCCTCGATGCCCATGTCCAGTTGCCGGCTACCGGAGGTCTCGTTATAGCCGCCGTGCACGATGGCGTTGGGTGCGTCATAGCGCGCGGCAAACGTGCTGCCCATCACGCGGTCATTAGCGTTGACTTGCTGCGACACGCCAGCGCTGTAGGCCAGAGTGTCGTCCTCCAGCGCATTGCCGCTCAACGTCGCCGTGCGCGAGGCCGTGCCCCGCGCGCTCTGGTTCGCGTTGACCGATACACGCTGGTTGCGTGTACCGCCCAGCGGCATGCTGATGCTCAGGGACAGCGTGCGGTCATTGCTGCTGTCCCCTTTGTTAGCGCTCAAGCCGAGTGTGTAGGAAATGTCCCCGACGCTGGCGCTGTAGCCCAGTTGAATCGAGGTGTCGGCATTGCTCTTGTCCCAGTAGTTGGTTTTCGTCACGTTGGCATACACACCGCCGTAGCCGCCCAGTTGCTGGGACACGTTGGCGGTGAAGTTGCTCTTCATATGGCCGCTGCGGTACATCTCCAGCGACTGCTCGTTGGTGCGGCTGTTGAGCGCCTCGTTGAACGAGTAGTAGCCGCCGGTGGAATAGCGATAACCGATCAGGCTGAAGTTGGTGTCGGTGGCCGCCAGGGCTTTGGAGTAGCGAAAGCGAAACGACTGGCCGCTGGCGGTGGTTTTTGCCGGGCCCATGGCTTCGCTGCGCGCGTGGGTCATGTCCACTGAAATCGCACCGAAACCGGCGAAGTCGTGGGCGAACCCTAGCAGGCCGGCGCTGTACTGATCACTCAGCAGGCTGCCGCCGAACAGCGTGGTGCCGCCGGCCAGGCCACGCCGCAGGGACGCCTGGATAAAACGTGGGGTGTCCTGCTGCGTGGTCGCTTGCGCCGGGCGGTACTGGCCGGCGAATACCGAGTAGCTCTGTTGGCCCTCACGCAGCATGTAAGGCACCGACGAAAACGACTGGGTAAACACCTGACGCTGGCCATCGGGGCCTTCCACGGTGACTTCAATGTCGCCATTGCTGGCGGTGGGGTACAGGTCGGTCAACGCGAACGGCCCCGAGGGCACCCACTGCTCATGGATCACGTAACCGCGTTGGCGGATGATCACCCGCGAGCGGCCGTTGGCGATGCCACGAATCACTGGCGCGAATTGGCGGGCCTGGTCCGGCAGCATGTCCATGTCCGAGGCAATGCCCAGCCCGCGATAGGGGATGGCGTCGAACAGGTCACTTTCGGTGGTGGAGTCGCCCACGGTGGCAATCGCCATCATGTTGCCCATGTTGCGCTGGGCGTAGGTTTCCATCGACTCCCAACGTCCGGTGTCGCCTGTGCCTTTCTGCCAAGTGGAGAAATTGCGCAGCCGCCAGGCTCCGGCGTTTATACCGCTGCGCAGGCTGCCGAACTGGTCTTGGCGGCTGCCGGTGTCGGACTCCACCGTACTCCCGGAAAAGCTGTAGTTGGTGAACGCCACTTGCTCGCCGTCACTCCACTGCCGGCGGCGTACTTCAAACGGGATGCTGCCCAAGTACGCTTGGGGAATCTCAATCGACAACACTTGGCGGTTGAAGTCGTAGTCGTAGACCATCCCGGCCAGGCCCTGGTCGAACGCGATGCAGGTAGCGTCGGCGTCGCTGCGGTTTTGCAGGGCGGTATCGGCAACCCCTTGGCTACGAAAAAAGTCGGTATCCAGGCACGGGAAAAGCCCGGTGGAGGAGCGGTCCGACGTACCGCTGGCGCGAATAAAGCGTACATCGCGCTGCTCGACCGAATGCTCATTGACCAACACGTCTACCCGGTAAATCCCCGGCAACTGGCCTTCGCTCATGGCGCTGACCTGTTGTTTCACGGCGGCCGAACTCTGCCCGCCGCCGATCTCAAGGAACGACGCATCGAACTCGTAGCCAGCCTGTGCAGGGGCCAAATGCAAGGCCAAGGCCGCCGCGATCGGGCAGCCGAAAGCCTTCATGGCGCAACGGCGCATGAATGGGAGTGAACGGGGCATGGGCGTTCCTGAAATGGCGTTTCGAGGTTGGCGCTTGGGTATCAGTGAAGGCGGACGACGGGGGCGGTCACGACGCTGCCGTAGTCATCGATGTAGCTCATTTGCACTTCATCACCGGGCTTGGCCTGGATCGCTAGTTCCTGCTGTTGGCCGGGGCGCAGCACATCCGGTGCCTGGGTGATCGGCTGGCCGTTGAGCTTCAGCTCGCTGACCACAACATGAAATTTGGACGTGTTGTTGAACATCAGCGCGCCGGCATTGGCCTTCCAGTTCACTTGCGTCACCGCGTCCTTGAGTTCGCCTTTAAGGCCGGCGGGGCGGTAGAACAGCTTGATGGTGGTCTTGAGGGCGATCTGCAGCACGTTCTTGCCTTTCTGGTCGTCACTCATGGCCGGGATCGCCTTGACGTTCATCAGGAACAGGCTTTCACGGTCTTGTGGCACATCGGCGCCACCGGCAAAGATCACACGCAGGATGTTTTCCTTATTGGCGTCGAGCCGGAACAGCGGCGGGGTGACGATAAAGCTGTCGACGCTTTCTTCGCTGGTGCCGCCGAAACGGCTGACCCAGGACTGCACCAGGTAAGGCGAGGTGTCTTCGCGGTTGCTCACATTTAGATTGGCTTCGTTGGAGGCGCCGTTGTAGATCAGGCGCGTGGCGCCTACGGTCACGGCGGCGTCCGCTGCTGCGACATGCCAGAGCGGTAAGAGCGCGAGCAAAAAATACAGTTTCAAACGCATGAGGGGAGACCTTTAAAAGTCCGTAGGCCGGCGCGGCGGCGCCAGGCCCACGGTGTTGACGAGCAATTACTTGTAGGTAACGTCGAAGCTGGCCAGGGCGTTGACTTGACCGGTGCCGATGCCGGACGTGGTCACTGCATCGTCGCCCGTGCCCGTAGTCACATCGGCGGCGGTGCGCACATAGGCGGCGGTGAAGTTGAAGGTGTTGGACATCGCTCGCAGGTCGTAGTCGGCGGTCGCGGTATTCAGTGGAACCGCGTTTCCGGTACGCGCGTCAGCGATCTTGATCGCGATACCTGTGACCTGGTTTTCACCGGTCAGGCCCAGCAGGGTGGAGTCGCTGGCGTCTTCCTGGCCGCTGAAGGTAATCGCGACGTTTTTCTTGGTCGCGGTGCTGCAGTTGTCCAGGCTGATCGAGAACGCTTTCGGCTTGGCGGTGGCGCCCACCGTTTTCCCGAAGTCAGCGATGCGCACCGGATCGAGTGTCACGGACTTGCTCTCGTCGCCGGTTTTGATGGTGCACGCGTTGTCGGTCACGGAACCGGTGAATTGGATCTGCCCGTCCGCAGCCTGTGCGGTACCGGCCAGCAGCCAGCAAGCGCCGCATGCGAGAGTGATTTGGCTCAGTTTGTTCAGCATTGCAATGCCCTTTACGAGATGGATGGTTGTCTGCTTACCCCCCTTGGGTAAGCCAATCCATAGTGCAATGCTGGGATTTGGAGGCACATGAGACAGATCTTAAAAGCTGGCCTACTGATGGCCGTTCGACCGGTGAGTCCATATCCGACGCCGGGCGTGATATTCTGCGCGCCGTCTTGGTCTAGTCTTTCCTTGGTACGTACATCCGTATACGTCCCAGCGGTTGACTGTCGCCCAGGTTGCTGAAGCCAATAAAGATAAAAAGTCAGCGCAGAAGGGACATAAAAGTGAGGTCGATACGTCGGCTTTGTGTGCCCACCCTGTGGCCTTCGTGTGAGTGTGCAAACCCCGCGGTACGTTGCCTGGCGTAGCGTGATTGAGGGTTGCCCATGATCAGGGGCAGTGGGGCGGATGGCGTTTTATCATAGGTGCTACTGATGTTTAAAAAAGTAAACACTGCCCTGCTGGGGCTGGCTTTGTCGCTGGGGATCACGTCCGTTCATGCGGAAGAGGCAAAGAAAGTCGATGTGCTGCTGATCGGCGGCGGCATCATGAGTGCAACCCTCGGTGTCTGGCTTAACGAGCTGGAACCGGACTGGTCGATGGAAATGGTCGAGCGCCTCGACGGCGTGGCCGAAGAAAGCTCCAACGGCTGGAACAACGCCGGTACCGGTCACTCGGCCCTGGCCGAGCTGAACTACACCCCGGAAGACAAGAACGGCAACGTTGAGATCCCGAAAGCGGTCGAGATCAACGAAGCGTTCCAGATCTCCCGTCAGTTCTGGTCCTGGCAGGTCCAGCAGGGCGTGCTGAAGAACCCGCGTTCGTTCATCAACACCACTCCGCACATGAGCTTTGTGTGGGGCGATGACAACATCAAGTTCCTCAAGAAGCGCTACGAAGCCCTCAAAGCGAGCCCGCTGTTCGCCGGCATGCAGTACTCCGAAGACCCGGCGCAGATCGCCAAATGGGTTCCGCTGATGATGGAAGGGCGTGACCCGAACCAGAAAATCGCGGCCACCTGGAGCCCGCTGGGTACCGACATGAACTTCGGCGAGATCACCCGCCAGTTCGTTGCTCACCTGCAAACCACGCCTAAGTTCGACCTGAAACTGTCGAGCGAAGTGCAGGACATCACCAAGAACGCCGACGGTTCGTGGCGTGTCAGCTACAAAAACCTGAAAGATGGCACCAAGACTGAAACCGACGCCAAGTTCGTGTTCATCGGCGCCGGCGGCGGTGCACTGCACCTGCTGCAAAAGTCGGGCATTCCTGAAGCCAAGGAATACGCTGGCTTCCCGGTGGGTGGTTCGTTCCTCGTGACCGATAACCCAACCGTTGCCGAGCAGCACCTGGCCAAGGCCTACGGTAAGGCTTCGGTTGGCGCGCCACCGATGTCGGTTCCGCACCTGGACACCCGCGTGCTGGATGGCAAGCGCGTAATTCTGTTTGGCCCATTTGCCACCTTCTCGACCAAGTTCCTGAAAGAAGGCTCGTACCTGGACCTGCTGACCAGCACCACCACCCACAACATCTGGCCAATGACCAAAGTCGGTATTCGTGAATACCCACTGGTTGAGTACCTTGCTGGCCAACTGATGCTGTCCGATGACGACCGCTTCAAGGCGCTGCAAGAGTACTTCCCGAACGCCAAGCAATCCGACTGGCGCCTGTGGCAAGCCGGTCAGCGCGTGCAGATCATCAAGCGTGACGAAGAGCAGGGCGGCGTCCTGAAACTCGGTACCGAAGTGGTCAGCTCCGCCGACAACACCATCGCAGGCCTGCTGGGTGCATCGCCAGGCGCGTCCACCGCGGCTCCGATCATGCTGACCGTGCTGCAGAAAGTGTTCAAGGACAAGGTGGCTACTCCGGCCTGGCAGGAAAAGCTGCATCAGATCGTGCCAAGCTACGGCACCAAGCTGAACGACAGTCCTGAAGCCGTTGCCAAGGAATGGGCCTACACCGCCAATATCCTGCAACTGCCTACACCGCCGGTGATCCCTGCAATGGCTGCTCCCAAGGCGACCGAGGCTGCGAAGCCTGCGGCTGAGCCGAGCAAGCCGGCGTCTGATCTGGCGCTGTAAAAACAGGTAGGGCGCTGATTCAGGTCCAACTGTAAAAAAGCCCGCTGAACCGGTGACGGTCAGCGGGCTTTTTCATGGCCGTGAGAACAGTTCAGCAATCCGACAGACATCACCTGTTAAAAAAGTACCCAGGCCTTAGCAGGAGCGTGGCTCAAACACGGGGGCATTTTTTACTGGTGCAAGTGTTGGGCGTCAGCGCCCGAGGGGGTTATATGTTGCTACGTTACGCAGCATTGGCGGCCATGGTCGTTGCGGCATCCGGGTGTGTGCAAGAGCGTGTCGTGCATGAGCGTCGACCGCCACAACGTGAGTATGTCGAGGTGGTTGCGCCGCAACCGCCACCGGTGCAGGTGATCGAGGTCGAGCCTGCGGTACGCGAAGGTTACATATGGTCGCGTGGTTACTGGCGCTGGGAAGGTGGGCGCTATGTTGCGGTACACGGCCATTGGGAGCCTGTGCGCCAGGGCTATCGTTATGTGCATCCGCATTGGGTGCAGCGCAATGATGGATACCACTGGCAGGTTGGTGGGTGGATTCGCTGAGCTTCGTCCTAAGAGGGCTTTTTCGTACCCAAGAGCCTGACTTCCCGTAACAGCGCGGCGCCGAGTTGATCGGTGCCCAGCTCCTTGTAACCCACGGCTTTAACCTCACCGTTCTCTTCCGCCTGGATGATGATCACCGGTGTTTCCTTGCCGGTGGCTTCGTCGACGTGCATCGCGTACTGGGGAATATCCAGCTTGATCGGTGTACCCGCTGCCTTGCCCTTCACGTTGATCAGAAACGCCGCGCAGCCAGTGTCGACATCTGTACTGGTGGCCGAACGGCCGCTGACGAAGCAGGTTTTCGGTAGCTCAGGCCAGGCGATATCGGCCAGGGCGAGGGACGGCGACAAGGCCAGGGCAGCAAGAAGAAACGAGCGCACGTGGGGCTTTCTCTCGATTAGGGGCAGAGGTGGTTTTTACCAAAGCCTGCCCTTCGCCGCAACGCGCGGGTTCAGGTCAGGCGCTTGATGCCCGCCGCCTTGACCGCACTGAGGTCAAAGGTGGCGGTGTGTTCACAACCTTGCCGACGGGCCAAGGCGATAAAAACGATGACCGACCGGCCAGCCCCTTTATCTCACTGCACTACGCGATAACAAGGCACGTACGCCGCACCGCCCGGCAATTTCATGCGGTGCTGGGCGACGAACGCCTGCAGCAGCTCATCCAGCGGCTTCATGATGGCCGGGTCGCCGTGGATCTCGTACGGCCCATGCTCCTCGATCAGGCGGATGCCTTTGTCCTTCACGTTGCCGGCCACGATCCCCGAGAAGGCACGGCGCAGGTTGGCCGCCAGTTCGTGGGGTGGAAGTGCGTGGCTCAGTTGCAGGCCGGCCATGTTTTCGTGGGTCGGGTCGAACGGGCGCTGGAAGCCTTCGTCGATTTTCAGCAGCCAGTTGAAGTGGAACGCGTCGTTGCGTTCGCGGCGGAATTGTTTCACCGCCTTGAGGCCGACGGTCATTTGGCGGGCCACTTCGGCCGGGTCGTCGATGATGATCTGGTAGTGCGCCTGCGCTGCTTCGCCCAGGGTGGCACCGACGAAGGCATGCAGTTGCTGCAAGTACGGCGCAGCCTGTTTCGGCCCGGTGAGAATGACCGGGAAGGGCACGTCGCGGTTGTCCGGGTGCATCAGGATGCCAAGCAGGTACAGGAACTCTTCAGCCGTGCCGGCACCGCCTGGGAAGATGATGATGCCGTGGCCGACACGCACAAAGGCCTCCAGGCGTTTTTCGATGTCCGGCAGGATCACCAGCTCGTTGACGATCGGGTTCGGCGCTTCGGCGGCGATGATGCCCGGCTCGGTCAGGCCCAGGTAGCGGCCGCCGGTGATGCGTTGCTTGGCGTGGGAAATGGTCGCGCCCTTCATCGGGCCTTTCATCACGCCGGGGCCGCAACCGGTGCATACGTCGAGGCTGCGCAGGCCCAGTTCGTGGCCGACTTTCTTGGTGTATTTGTATTCTTCGGTATTGATCGAGTGCCCACCCCAGCACACCACGATCTTCGGTTCCACGCCCGGGCGCAGCGTGCGGGCGTTGCGCAACAGATGGAACACGTAGTCGGTGATGCCTTGGGAGTTGCTCAGGTCGATGCGCTGGCTGTCCAGTTCGTTCTCGGTGTAGACGATGTCGCGCAGTGCGCTGAACAACATCTCACGGGTACTGGCGATCATTTCTCCATCGACAAACGCGTCGGCAGGCGCGTTCAACAGTTCCAGGCGCACGCCACGGTCCTGCTGGTGGATGCGCACTTCAAAGTCTTTGTAGGCGTCGAGGATGGTCTTGGCGTTATCGATATGCGCGCCGGTGTTGAGGATCGCCAGGGCGCACTGGCGGAACAGGGTGTAGATACTGCCGGTACCGGCTTCGCTCAGTTGCTGGACTTCACGTTGGGACAGGGTTTCGAGGCTGCCCTTGGGGCTGACGGAGGCATTGATGACTTGGCGTTGGGGCATTCTGATTCCTTGAAAACACAGCCACCGCACCCGACGAGGCGCGATAGCTTGAGAATGGTGGGCGCCGTAAACGGTCGCACGAGCCGAATATTTACCTCAGGCGCGGGGCCCAGCGCAAATACCGTCCACCCCCATCATGCCGCAGAACTTACCGAATCAGCTTCCAGTTTTTGTAGAAAACCCGACGCAGGGTAACGGCCATCCCGCAAAACCCTGCGATCACGGCGTTGAGCAGCGACGGCATCACCGCAAAGGCGTGCGACCTTGTGCAGGCTTTACATCGTTTTCAAGCCTTGCCAGCCTTGTGTGGATTGAATTTTGTAAACGGAAGATTTACGTCTATCGTGACGCTTCGGTTTTTCAGGCGTCATAGACCGGTACGATTGAAGTTGAATGGCCACCATTGGCCTTCGGCACCTTGGAAGAGGCAGAAATTTTTATGATCATCAAACCGCGGGTTCGTGGCTTTATCTGTGTGACCGCTCACCCTGTTGGCTGTGAAGCGAACGTCAAAGAGCAGATCGACTACGTCACTAAAAACGGCGTCATCGAAGGCGGCCCCAAGAAGGTGCTGGTCCTCGGCGCTTCCACCGGCTACGGCCTGGCCGCGCGTATCAGTGCTGCGTTTGGCTGCGGCGCCGACACCCTGGGCGTGTTTTTTGAGAAAGAAGGCGAAGAAGGCAAGCTCAGCTCCGCTGGCTGGTACAACAGTGCTGCGTTCGAGAAGTTTGCCGTCGAAAAAGGCCTGTACGCCAAGAGCATCAACGGCGACGCGTTCTCTGACGAGATCAAGCGCCTGACCATCGAAACCATCAAGAAAGACCTGGGCAAGATCGACCTCGTGGTCTACAGCCTGGCGGCGCCACGCCGTACCGATCCTAAAACCGGTGAAGTCTATAACTCCACCCTCAAGCCAATCGGCAAGGCTGTGACCCTGCGCGGTATCAATACCGACAAAGGCGTTGTGGTCGACACCACCCTTGAGCCTGCAACCCAGGAAGAAATCGATGGCACCGTGAATGTCATGGGTGGCGCCGACTGGCAGCTGTGGATCGACGCCCTGCGTGATGCGGACGTGTTGGCCGAAGGTGCCAAGACCACCGCGTTCACCTACCTCGGCGAGAAGCTGACCCAGGATATCTACTGGAACGGCTCCATCGGCGAAGCCAAGAAAGACCTCGACAAGAAAGTCTTGACCCTTCGCGACAACCTGGCCGCACTGAAGGGCGACGCCCGCGTGTCGGTGCTCAAGGCCGTGGTGACCCAGGCCAGTTCGGCGATCCCGATCATGCCGTTGTACTTGTCGCTGCTGTTCCGCGTGATGAAAGAGCAGGGCACCCACGAAGGCTGCATCGAGCAGGTCTACGGTCTGTTCAAGGACAGCCTGTACGGCAGCGAGCCGAAACTCGACGCCGACGGCCGCCTGCGTGCCGATCTGGCTGAGTTGGAGCCTAAGGTCCAGGACGCCGTTGCGGCACTGTGGGATCAGGTTACTGACGAAAACGTCAACGAGATCAGCGATTTTGCCGGCTACAAGGCGGAGTTCCTGCGCTTGTTCGGCTTTGAAGTCGATGGCGTGGACTACGACGCTGACGTGAACCCGACCGTGAAGATCAACGGTCTGGTCCAGGCGTAAATGATGTGATTGACAGCGGTCTTGATAACCGGGTTATCAGGCCGCTGTCAGCTCTTTCTTGATTCAAGAAAGACGGTTTTTTGCCAGGGTAAAGTCGGACCGCCTGACAGTGGTCACGTCTTTCTCCCAGAGTGGATTCAGCGGTACGTGATAACCGCTGTCCTTGGCGGTCTTTATCAGTTCTGCCATTTCCCTACTGTCGCGGATGATGCTGATTTCATTGAATCGGCCCAGTTTTGCCGGCAGGAAAAACGTCGCCGGGTAATTGTCGGCCACTTCCGTTGCCGGGCTGCCCGAGTCCGCATTGTGATGAACCACGCGCTCTCCCTCGCCTATCAACGTTTGATTGATGAGTTCTATCATCTGCTCTATTCGCGGTGTCGCATTGCCGAGGTGGGGATCTTCTTTCTGGTAGAAGTGCGCCGCACTTTCAAAGTCTGCGCGTAGCTCTTTCGGAACCTGCTTGTAGCGCTCAACTCGATCCCTGAAGACACGGTGGGCCACGTCCGGCACGGGGAGTTTGTCCTGTGGACCAAAGTCGCTGATGTGGGGCGCGATCATGTGCAGGTCGTAATCGGCGGTCAACGGTTTGCCTTCTGATTGCTTGGCCAGCACTTCGAGGGGCTTGCCCTGATGAGTGATGAGGTAGCTGTCACTTGAAGGCGACGTGCGATGGCCTTCGAATGTATACGACTGTTGACTGGGCCCGCAGGCGCTCAACTGCAATATGCCGTCAGGTCCATGGGCTGCCAGTTGGGTTATCTGGCCGAGCTTGAGCAGCTCATCAATGCGCTGGCCCGAGAGTTTCAGAGGGGTTGCAACTGCATGGCCTTCCTGGATGCACGCCTGGATTTGCTCATTGGCCTTGGCCACTTTGGCCGGCGTTTTTTCAGCAAATTGCTCAAGCTTGCTGAGCGCCTGATCCGTACAGATAAAACCTGCCTGGGGGCCCCAGTTGGCGCTTTTCCCTTTGATATGGAAGTCCTTGGTGGGGTGCCCGGCTTCTATCAGGCCTGTTGCCACAGTTTCGACCGGGCGTACGCCAATGATGGAGTTGGTGGTTACCGCGATGCCTTGCAACGGGGCAAGATGGCTCGTCACGATGCCTGTTTGGTTTTTTACTTGGCCGACCAGATCGGCTGCGGGATCATTCGCGCCCTGGGCACGGTAGCTTTGCAGCGCATGAAGGCTGTGCGCGCAAGGGGAAATCACTGAGGAAATCATGCCTGTCATTGAAGTTTCTCCACGTATGTCTACTGCGAAGTTGAACGATTCCCTCCAAACGCCAGCTCCTTGAATTTTCCGACCGACACTAAGGTGAAAGCGCCCTCAATCGCAGAGAACGAGTGTGACTGTCTGTGTGAAGTTGAACTCGCACAAGTCAGTTAAAACCGCGTACTGCACGGGAGCTCCGCTGTTTCCCATCGCCGGGCCTGGTCGAATTCTCAGAGCGTTCCTACTCGCTCTTACATGCTCTTGCAGGTCGCAGGCATGCCAGACTGTGATGGTTATGTCGTTTCACACACGGGAGGACCCCATGACGATTCGCGCAGTAGTGTTTGATTTCGGCGGTGTGTTGTTCGATTGGAACCCGCAACACCTGTACCGCAAGCTGATTGCCGATGATGATGAGCGGCAATGGTTTCTCGAGAATATCTGCACCCAGGCCTGGAACACCGAGCAGGACGCGGGTCGGCCGCTGGCCGAAGCCACGCACGTCCTGATCAATCAATTCCCGCACCACAAAACCCTGATCACGGCGTACTACGACCGCTGGCATGAAATGCTGCGTGGCCCGTTGCCCGAAGGCGTGGCGATTCTCAGGGCGCTGCATGCAGCCAACATGCCCTTGTTTGGGCTTACCAACTGGTCAGCCGAAACCTTTCCCTATGCCCGTGCCCACTATCCATTCCTGCAGTGTTTTCGCGACATTGTGGTGTCTGGCGAGTTGAAGCTGATCAAGCCCGATCCGGCGATCTACCACGCCAGCCTTAGTCAAGTTCGTGCCCATTTGCCGGATATCCAGCCAGGAGAAGTCGTATTTATCGATGATGTTGCCGGCAATATCGACGCGGCCATCGCCCTCGGCTGGCAAGGCATTCACCATGTGTCAGCCGAACAGACGGCGGCTCGGCTGAGGGAGTTGGGTGTGGGCTTCTAGCGCGCCCATTTCTCCATGGCGAAATCGACAAAGGCGCGCAGCTTTGGCAGGCGATAGCGGTCCTGGCCATACAGCAAGTGCATGGGACGGCTGGGCAGTTGGTAAGTGGTTAGCAACGCCACCAGCTTGCCGCTCTGCAGGTCGGGCTGTACCAGGGCGTCGGGCAGCATGACGATGCCCATGCCTTGCACTGCCGCCTGGCGCAGGGCTTGGGAGCTGTTGATGGTCAGCGAACCGGACACCGGGATCTCCACTTCGCCCTCTGCGCCTGTCATGCGCCAGAGCTTGTCGGCATTGCGCCAGTCGTCGGTGGATGGGTAGGCGAAGGCCAGGCAGTCGTGGTGCTGCAGGTCTACAGGCGTCTGTGGCGTGCCACGCCGTTCCAGGTATTGCGGTGAGGCGCACAGGGTGATGGTGTAGTCCTGCATGGGGCGGGCGATCAGGCTCGACGGCTCCAGTTCGCCCAGGCGGATCGCCACGTCAAAGCCGCTGTCGACCATGTCCATACGCTGATTGCTGAGCACCACGTACAGTTTGATCAGCGGGTAGCGTTGCGAGAATTCGCTCAAGGCCGGCGCCAGGCGTTCGGTGCCGAAGGCGGGTGGCGCGGTGATGCGCAGGGTGCCTTTGGGAACGTCACTGTGGGCCTGTTCTGCCAATTGTTCGGAGTCGGCGACCAGTCCCAGCACTTCCAGGCAGCGCTGGTAATACTGGCCACCGAATTCCGTCAGGCTCTGCTTGCGCGTGGTGCGCTTGAGCAGGCTGACGCCCAGGCGTTGCTCCAAGGCGCGCAAATGGTTACCGACCATGGTGGTCGACATCCCACAGGCCTGTGCCGCAGCGGTCATGCTGCCGGTTTCCACCACTTTCACGTACACCGACATTGCCTGGAACAGGTCCATTATCAATCCCTGATTTAAAGTCATTGCAGGAAAGCACAGTTTATCCAGCTGAGGTGGCTAACGATACTTCCATCACCACAACCGGAGCCTGCCACCATGACCGCCGCCTGCCTGATGACCACCTACCAACCCTTGGCCTTGAGTTTTACCCGTGGCCTGGGCACACGCCTATGGGATCAGCAGGGCCGTGAATACCTGGACGCGGTAGCGGGTGTGGCGGTGACCAATGTCGGCCACTCCCACCCGAAACTGGTGACGGCTATCAGCGAGCAAGCTGGCCTGTTGCTGCATACCTCCAACCTCTACAGCATTGATTGGCAGCAACGGCTGGCCCAGCGCTTGACGCAACTGTCCGGCCTGGACCGCGTTTTTTTCAACAACTCCGGCGCCGAAGCCAACGAGACCGCGCTGAAACTGGCGCGGTTGCATGGTTGGAAAAAAGGCATCGAAGAGCCGTTGGTGGTGGTCATGGAGAATGCTTTCCACGGCCGCACGCTTGGCACCATGGCCGCCAGTGACGGACCGTCGGTGCGCCTTGGTTTTCAGCGCTTGCCGGGGGATTTTCTCAAGGTCCGGTTTGGTGATCTGGCGGCCATCGAAGCGCTCACCAAAACGTTTGGTACGCGGATCGCGGCGGTCTTGCTGGAGCCGATCCAGGGCGAAAGCGGCGTGCTGCCGGCGCCGCCGGGTTACCTGCAAGCGCTGCGCGATCACTGCACGCGCCACGGTTGGCTGATGATGCTGGATGAAATCCAGACCGGCATCGGCCGTACCGGCGCCTGGTTTGCTTTCCAGCATGAAGGCATCCTGCCGGACGTGATGACCTTGGCCAAAGGCCTGGGAAACGGTGTGCCCATCGGCGCCTGCCTTGCAAGGGCGGCGGTAGCCCAGTTATTCACGCCGGGCAGCCACGGCAGCACTTTCGGCGGTAACCCGCTGGCGTGTCGGGTGGGCTGCACCGTGTTGGACATTATCGAAGAGCAAGGCCTGTTGCAGAACGCTGCGCAGCAGGGCGAGCGCTTGCTGGCGCGGTTGCGGATGGAATTGGACGAACACCCGCAGGTAATGGCGATTCGCGGGCAAGGCTTGATGATCGGCATCGAGCTGACCAGCCCTTACCGCGAACTGGCCCAGCGCGCTGCCCAGGAGCATGGGCTACTGATCAATGTGACGCGGGGTAAGGTCATTCGCCTGTTGCCGCCGTTGACCCTGGATGCCAAGGAGGTCGAAATGATCGTGCGAGCCATCACCCGTTTATTGGATCAGGCCCATTGAGCCATTCCTGGTTCATTGTCTCTTTATCCCCCAGATACTCCAGCAACCACGCCATGGCCGGGGACAGTTTGTTCTGTGCCCAGGCCACGCACGACGGGCTGGCGGGGAAGGGCCGGGTCAATTGCAGCGCCACCAGTTCACCGCGTTCGATCCACGGCAACACCTGATGCGCTGGCGCCATGCCGACGCACAGACCATCACGCAGGCAATCGATGGCGGACGCCCAGTTCGGCACCACCAGCCGACGTTGGTTATCCAGCGTCCAGGTGTCGCGCTTGGGGAGGTTGCGTGAAGTGTCGGTCATGCACAGTGATGCGAACGGGCGCAGTTGGTCATCGCTGAGCAGCCCTTGCACCGCCGCCAGTGGATGCTTGGCGCTGACCACACACAACCAGTTCAACAACCCCATGTCGCGAAAGGTGAAGTGACTGGCCACCGGCACCGCGCTGGTGGCGCCGATCACAATGTCGGTGCGCTCATCGGCCAGGGCGTCCCACACGCCGTTGTACACCTCGTATTCCAGCAACAATTCCACCTCGGGGAACTGTCGATAAAAATCCAGCACCAACTGCCGGCAACGCTGGGGTTTGACGATGGAGTCCACGGCCACCTTCAACTGACCACTCCAACCGTTCGCCACTTGCTGACACAGACGCCGCGTGCCGAGCATCTTTTTCATCACGCCTCGGGCTTCGTCTATAAATAGACGGCCCGCCGGGGTCAGCTCTACGTCGCGATGGCGCCGCACAAACAGTGGCACTGCCAACCATTCTTCCAGTTGACGCACCGTGTAGCTGATGGCCGACGGCACGCGGTGCAATTCCTGGGCGGCAGCGCTGAAACTGCCATGGCGTGCCACCGCATCGACTACATCCAGGGAGTATTCAGACCACATGGTGACTGCCTTCAAAATTATTGATAAGAGTGTCCAATTATTATCGCTTCACACAAAATCTGTCAGCCTCATAATGGCCGCCAGTCAGCAAATAGTTTGATGGCAAGATCTACAAGGCTTCAATGAAAAATTCTTTTGGTTTTACCTGGTACCTGGCGGGGCTGAGCATGCTCGGTTATCTGGCCATGGATATGTACTTGCCGGCGTTCGGCGCCATGGGCGAGCAGTTGCAGATTGGCGCTGGCGCGGTGGGGGCCAGCTTGAGTATTTTCCTCGCCGGCTTTGCGCTGGGGCAGTTGCTGTGGGGCCCGTTGTCCGATCGCCTGGGGCGCAAGCCGATCTTGCTCGCAGGCTTGAGTCTGTTTGTGCTGGGCTGCGCCGGAATGTTCTGGGTCGAGACCGCGTCGCAGTTGCTGGCCTTGCGCTTTATGCAGGCCATTGGCGTGTGCTCCGCTGCTGTGAGCTGGCAGGCGCTGGTCATCGATCGCTACCCGGCCGACAAGGCTCACCGGGTGTTCGCCAGCATCATGCCGCTGATGTCGCTGTCGCCTGCCCTGGCGCCGCTGTTGGGCGCGATGGTGCTGAACCACTTCGGTTGGCAGGCGATCTTTGGGGTCTTACTGGGCGTATCACTGCTGTTGCTGCTGCCGACCTTATTCCTGCGCAGCGTGCCGAAACGGCAGGCAGAAACTCCGACACGCCTCGGTTATGGGCAGTTGCTCACTTCCCGGGTGTTCACCGGCAACGTGATGATCTTCGCTGCCTGCTCCGCCAGTTTCTTTGCCTGGCTGACGGCTTCGCCGTTCATCCTTGGCGACATGGGCTACAGCCCGAATGACATCGGCCTGAGTTACGTGTTGCCGACACTGGCGTTTCTGGTGGGCGGCTACAGCTGCCGCAGCGCCTTGCAGCGTTTCCAGGGCAAGACGCTGTTGCCTTGGTTACTGGCGGCCTACTGCATCAGCATGGTGGCGCTGTATCTGGTTGCGACCATGACCGTGCCGACCCTCACCACCTTGCTGATTCCGTTCTGTCTGATGGCGTTGGTCAACGGTGCGAGTTATCCGATCGTGGTGGCGAATGCACTGATGCCGTTTGCGGAAAATTCCGGCAAGGCGGCCGCGTTGCAAAACACCTTGCAACTGGGCCTGTGTTTTCTCAGCAGCCTGCTGGTGTCTTCGATGATCGACCAACCGCTGCTGATCACCGTGATCGTGATGCTGGCGACCGCGCCACTTGCGGTGTTGGGCTACTGGCTGGCGCGGCCGAAGCACACCGCTTCGAAGCTGTCGCGCGTTTAGGCTGACAGTGCGGTCACTGTGAGAGGGGGCAAGCCCCTCCCACATTTTGACTCGGCTGGGTCAGTGGCTAAAACGTGATCTCCATATTCACCGTCGGTGTTGACGTGCGGCTACCCCGGCCGCCGTCCACACCGAATTTGTTGTGCCAGTACTCGTAACCCACGCCGAGGTACAGGTTCGGCTTTACGCTCTTACCCGGTCGTACCGCCACCATCAACGCGGTGCGCATCAAGGCTTCCGGCGCAGTGTCACGGCCATGGTAGTCCTCGCCTTTTTCCCCGACGTAATTGATAAAACCCTGGAATTTTGCCGCGTGGTTGGCGATTTCGAATGGGCGCATCCAAGTCAGGTTAAGCATGTAGGTGTCGTCGAAGGCGTGGTTCGACTCCTGCGCGCCGGGGATGCCGGTGTGATTCTTTTCCTTGTAGTACATCAGGCTCAGGTCCAGCACGCCCACGGTGTTGAACTTCAAGGTCGGGCCGAGCACCAGCGCACGCTTTTTGGCCGAGGCGAAGTTGTTGTTGCGGTTGGCATCAAAGCCCAAGGTCAGCGCGTAATCCTTGATCAGCCCGGTGCCCAGCGGCACATCAAATACGCGTGAGGCGTACAGCTGGTGCCGGTACACGGCGTACACCTCGCTGCCACCGTGATCAGTGCCCTTGCGCGGGTCGCGGCTGTCGGACAGGAACACGTCCAGGTTCAGGAAATTGCTGCCGTATTGGTAGCCGCTGGCGTGGGTGAAGCTGTAGATGCGCTTGCTGAATTCATCGGGGTTGTTCGGGTTGGTGAACTGCTGGCCGTAGCGAAAGCCTACGCTGTTGTTCATCCATTCCACCGCGACAGCCTCCCCGCCGCCGAGAAGGGTGAGTGCAACGGTGGCGCCCTGTAATACCTTTTTCATGGTCCTGGTCCTTTGGCGTTCTGGCTCATCACGGCCGGATTGTTTTTGTAACGCCGGCGGAGGGTATCTTGTTCGATTGATTGTATACAACTCTATGGACATATAGTCCTAACATTGCATACAGTGGCCGCACAACAAAAACAGAGAACCCCTCACCATGACTATCCCGAAGGCGTCACCGCAGCGGCCAGAAGATGAGAATCTCGGCGTCGCCGCCAACATGGCTTACGGCCTGCAGCATGTGCTCACCATGTACGGCGGCATCGTCGCGGTACCGTTGATCGTCGGTCAGGCGGCCGGGTTGTCACCGGCAGATATTGGTCTGCTGATCGCCGCGTCGCTGTTCGCTGGTGGCTTGGCCACCCTGTTGCAAACCCTTGGCGTGCCGTTCTTTGGCTGTCAGTTGCCGCTGGTGCAGGGCGTGTCATTTGCCGGTGTGGCAACCATGGTGGCGATTGTCGGCAGCGACGGCGCTGGCGGGGTGCCGGCGATTCTTGGGGCGGTGATGGCCGCGTCGTTTATCGGGCTACTGATCACGCCCGTGTTCTCGCGGATTACCAAGTTCTTCCCGCCATTGGTGACTGGCATCGTGATCACCACCATCGGCCTGACGCTGATGCCCGTGGCGGCGCGCTGGGCCATGGGGGGTAACAGCCGCGCCGCGGATTTCGGCAGCATGCCCAATATCGGCCTGGCGGCGTTGACCTTGGTATTGGTGCTGCTATTGAGCAAGATTGGCAGCGCAACCATCTCGCGCCTGTCGATCCTGCTGGCGATGGTCATCGGCACGGTGATTGCGGTGTTCCTCGGCATGGCGGACTTTTCCGGCGTGACCCAGGGCCCGATGTTTGGTTTCCCTACGCCCTTCCATTTCGGCATGCCGACCTTCCACATCGCGGCGATCATTTCCATGTGCATCGTGGTAATGGTGACCCTGGTGGAAACCTCGGCCGACATCTTGGCCGTGGGCGAAATCATCGACACCAAAGTCGACTCTAAACGCCTCGGTAATGGCCTGCGCGCCGACATGCTGTCGAGTATGTTCGCGCCGATCTTCGGTTCGTTCACCCAGAGTGCGTTCGCCCAGAACGTCGGCCTGGTGGCGGTGACCGGGGTGAAGAGTCGCTTCGTGGTTGCCACCGGTGGCCTGTTCCTGGTGATCCTTGGCCTGCTGCCATTTATGGGGCGGGTGATCGCCGCGGTGCCCACCTCGGTGCTGGGCGGTGCCGGGATTGTGCTGTTCGGCACCGTGGCGGCCAGTGGTATTCGCACCCTGTCGAAAGTGGATTACCGCAACAACATGAACCTGATCATCGTCGCCACCTCCATCGGTTTTGGCATGATTCCGATTGCAGCGCCGAGTTTCTACGATCAATTCCCTAGCTGGTTTGCGACCATTTTCCACTCGGGCATCAGCTCGTCGGCGATCATGGCGATCCTGCTGAACCTGGCGTTTAACCACTTCACGGCGGGCAATTCGGATCAGCAGTCGGTGTTCGTAGCGGGGACCGAGCGCAGTTTGTGCTTCCACGATGTCGCGGCGCTGCGGGATGGAGATTACTTCAGGGGCGGCAAGTTGTTTGATGCCGAGGGCAAGGAGATTCCGCTGGTAGCGGAGGTGCCCAGGAAAACGGCGCAGCCTGAAACCACAGAGGTCTGAAAATGTGGGAGGGGGCTTGCTCCCGATAGCAGGGTGTCACCCACAGTAGTCGTGGCTGACCCAGCGCTATCGGGAGCAAGCCCCCTCCCACATTTGGAACTCAACCAGCCTTGCGGACGGGGTGCGGCACTGAACAGGCCTCATCCAAAAACTTCACCACGGTCCCCATGCAGGCCTGGCGTTCTTCTACGTGGGGCATGTGGCTGGAGTCTTCGAACAGCGCCCAGCGTACATCCGCGATCTCATCCAGAAACGGCTTGACCACCAGTGGGGTGGCCTCGTCATGTCGGCCCGAGATCACCAGGGTCGGCACCTTGATCGCCGAGAGGCGGCCAATGGATTTCCAGTCCTTCAGACTGCCGATCACGTGGAACTCGGTCGGGCCGCTCATGGCGTGATAAACCGTAGGGTCTGAATCGACCTGGGCGAAAGTGCGCGCCACTTCCTCCGGCCAGGGGTTCACGCGGCATACGTGCTGGTCATAGAACACCCGCGAGGCGGCGAGGTATTCCGGGTCCTGATAGGTGCCAGCGGCTTCGTGCTTGAGCAGGGTTTCGTGCACGCCTTCCGGCAGCAATTGGCGCAGGCGATTGGCCTCGCTGACCCAAGTGCGCATGCAGGTCGGGGAGTTGGCCGGGATGAACGCGCGCAAACCCTTGGGTTGCAAGATTGCATGTTCACTGCCGAGCATGCCGCCCCAGGACTGGCCGAGGATCGCGTAGTTGTCGCTGATCTGCAGGTGATCCAGCAGGTTATCCAGTTCCTTGAGGAACAAGTCGACGGTCCAGAAGGACGGATCTTTCTCAGGCAAATGCGTGGAGCGGCCATTGCCCAGTTGGTCGTAGTGGATGACCGCGTGGCCGCTGGCTGCGACGTCCTTGAAGGCGTCGACATAATCATGGGTACAGCCGGGGCCGCCGTGGATGACGACCAGTGGTGTACGGCCGCTGGACAGGTCGCCAGTGACGCGATACCAGGTCTGGTAGGCGCCAAAGGCCGCATACCCTTCGCGAATTTTTTCGATGAATTCCATTTCGTACCCTGCTCTGAAAAAAGGCTCAGGGACACGATAGTCTGCGCGCGAAATTTAGGTAACTAGCAAAACAGCTAGGTTTTGCCGATGGATCAGTCTTCCAGCAGGCGGTAATGGGTAGCCCGAACCACCGCCTGGACTCGGTTTTTGGCGCCCAGCTTGTGCATCGCCGAAGCCAGGTGCAGCGTGACCACCGCCAGCGAACGGCTCAACTGCGTGGCGATTTCAGCAGCGGTCAGGCCTTCGGCGGCCCATTTCAGGCACTCGCGTTCGCGTTTGGTCAGGTGAATATGGGGGTAGGTGCGCAGTTCCTTGCTGAACAGCGGGTAGGCTGCTTCCTGCAACGCATGGGAAATCACACTGAAATCGGACAAAGTTTGCTGCGCGTCCTGCAACACCGTGTGCGCGCTACCGATACGCAGGCCGGTCAGCGAAGCAAAGCCACCACGGGGCAGGTGGATCGGTACGCTGACGCCGCAGGTCAGCTGCTGGTCATGCAGGTAGGATGAAACCGGCGCGTGGCACGGATCGATGATTTTTTGCAGTGGGGTGTCGGCCTTGGCTTCGTAGGACCATACGAAAGGCGATACCGTGCTCAGGGCCAGGTGTTGCACCGGGTCGATCTGGTAAAACCCTTTGCTGCACCATAATGCGTGCCAGTCGGGTGGCGTATTGCGCAGTTCCAGCACCGAGGGGGTGATCAAAGCGCCGTCCTGGTCGATCGGCACGGGGGAGTAGTCGTACACCAGCGCATCGAAGCCTAACTGTTGAGCGAGGATAAACGCGTTGTCCATCTGCTCATCCAGGCTCCTGCCCGGCATCAGACGATTGTTGAAGGCAGTCAGCTTGGTCAGCATCCGTTCTGCTCCCGAATTCATTTGAATCTCGACATGCGGCAAGTAGAATGCCACGCCCCGGCGAAGGACTGCCAGGCCAAACCTATAAGAACTACTAGGTTATGGACGCGCGGCATCCTCGGTAGTGTTGGCCTGACAAGCGGCCGCTACTCGCCAGGCCGATACAACACAAGGAATGTATGCATGTGGCGTGAAATTGCCCCCGACCAGCAGTACAACGTGCAAGTCGACGGCCATAACCTCGTGGTCTACAGCTTTGGCGAAGGCGATGAGGTGCTGTTGTGCCTCAACGGCGGGCCAGGCCTGCCGTGTGACTACTTGCGCGACGCCCATGGCTGGCTCAAAGAGCATAACCTGCGAGTGGTTGCATTCGACCAGCTTGGCACGGGGGCATCAGCCAGACCGACCGATGTTTCCCTGTGGGAAATACGCCGTTATGTCGAAGAAGTCGAATCCGTGCGCCAGGCACTGGGGCTGGGCCGTGTGCACTTGCTCGGGCATTCATGGGGCGGCTGGCTGGGCATCGAATACGCCATCCATTATCCCGACGCGCTGAAAAGCCTGATCCTGGAAAACACTGTCGGCGACATTCCGCACCTGTCCCAGGAGCTGGAGCGCCTGCGCGGCGCCTTAGGCAGCGAAACCGTGGCCATGATGCAGCGCCATGAAGCCATGGGCACTCTCGATCACCCGCAGTACCAGGCCGCGATCACCTTGCTCAACTATCGCCACGTGTGCCGTCTGGACGAATGGCCCGAGCCGGTCAAACGCTCCCTCGGCGACTGGAACATGGGCCCCTACGAAACCATGCAGGGCCCTAACGAATTCCTCTATGTCGGCAACCTCAAGGACTGGAACCGCATCCCCGAGATGGCCGATTTCAAGATGCCGATCTTGATCACCACCGGCCAGCACGACGAACTCACCCCGGCCTGTGCCATGCGCATGAAGATGGCGGCCAGACACGCCGAACTGCACGTATTCCCCAACAGCAGCCATATGCCGTTCTACGAAGAACCCCAGGCGTATTTCCCGGTGCTGCTGGACTTTCTTGCTCGCCACCGAGGCTGACGGATGAACTTGGCGCGTTACCGTTTTGTGCTGTCCCGGCCGCTGCAATTGCTGCCGGTGCTGTTTGGCATCAGCCTGATTACCTTTGTGCTGGTGCGCTCGATCCCCGGCGACCCGGCGCGTGCGTTGCTCGGCTCGCGCAGCACACCGGACGCGTTGCTGAAAATCCGCGCCCAGTACGGCCTCGATCAGCCGTTGTGGCTGCAATATTTCTATTTTCTGAAGAACCTCCTGAAGGGCGACCTCGGTCAATCGCTGCTGTACAAGGTCGACGCGCTGAAGCTGATCGTCACCCGTATCGAGCCGACCCTGGTGCTGGTACTCGGCAGCGTGGTGCTGGCGCTGCTGATCGCGGTGCCCCTGGCAACCTGGGCTGCGCGCAATAAAGGCGACTGGGCCGACAACCTGATCCGCGTATTCACCACGGTGGGCCTGGGCATGCCGGCGTTCTGGCTGGGCTTGATGCTGATCCTGCTGCTGAGTGTGAAATGGGGCTTGTTCCCGGTGTCCGGCTACGGTCGCACCTGGCTGGACAAGGCACACCATATGGTCCTGCCGTGCCTGACTATTGCCCTGGCGCTGTCGGCAGTACTGGTGCGCAACCTGCGGGCGAGCATGTTGATGGAGTTGCAGGCGGACCATGTTACCGCCGCCCGTGCGCGCGGACTTTCCGAAGCCGCCGTGTTTCGCCGCCATGTGTTGCCCAATTCCCTGGTGCCAGCGGTCAACCTGCTGGCAGTGAATATCGGTTGGCTGATCAGCGGCACGGTGGTCATCGAAAGCCTGTTCGCCATTCCTGGCATCGGTCAGTTATTGGTGCGCGGCATCTTTACCCGCGACTACATGGTGGTGCAGGGCGTGGCCATGGTGTTGGCCTGCGCGACGGTGGTGGTCAACTTCATCGCGGATGTGGCGACGGTGGCCCTCGACCCGCGGGTGAAAATGCAATGAGCAGCCGCCCGTTGATTGCCCCATGGCGCTTGCGCCTGCGCTTTGGTTTTCGCAATGGCCGGCTGACGGCCGCGTGGGGGCTATTGATACTGTTGGTGTGGTTGACCCTGGCGCTGTTGGCGCCATGGATCGCGCCTTTTGATCCGATTGCACAGAACACCGATATCAGTTTGATCGGTCCCAGCCTGGCCCATCCATTCGGCACCGATAACTACGGTCGTGACATTCTGTCCAGGGTCATCTGGGGCGCACGTATTGACCTGCAGTTGGCCATCATCGGGGTCATTTTCCCCTTCATCATCGGCACCTTTGTGGGCGCGGTCTCAGGTTACATCGGCGGTCGTTTCGACAGTTTCTGCATGCGTGTGATCGATGTGATCCTGGCGTTCCCGTTCCTGGTGCTGATGCTGGCGATCATGGCCATCCTCGGCCCGGGCCTTAAGAGCTTTTACATCGCCATGGCGCTGGTGGGTTGGGTCTCGTATGCGAGGCTGATCCGTTCGCAGATCCTGGTACTCAAGGAAAGCGACTTTGCCCTGGCCGCCAAGAGCCTGGGTTTTGGTCATGGGCGCATCCTGTTCCGGCATTTGCTGCCGAATGCGATGTTTGGCTCGATTGTGTTTTCCATGTCCGATGCGGTGCTGGTGCTGCTCAACGGTGCCGCCGTGAGCTACCTGGGTCTTGGGGTGCAACCGCCGACCGCCGAATGGGGGACGATGGTCGCCGAAGGGCAGGCGTTTATTACCACGGCCTGGTGGATCTGCACCTTTCCGGGGTTGGCCATCGTGACCCTGGCCATGGGTTTCAGCCTGTTGGCTGATGGGGTGGCGCAAGTGTTAGGGGATCGGTCATGAGTCTGCTTCAGGTACGAGACCTCAGCGTAATCGCCAATAACGCGGGGCGCGATGTCACCTTGGTCGACCGCGTCTCCTTCGACCTGGCCGAAGGCGAAATCCTTGGTTTGGTGGGCGAGAGCGGCTCGGGCAAGACCATGGCCTGCCGAGGCCTGATGCGGCTGCTGCCGTCGCCTGATCTGCGCGTGCAGGGCGGTGCCGTGTGCCTGGCCGGTCAGGATCTGCTGTCACTGGATGACGCGGGCATGCGTGCGATACGCGGCGGGCAATTGGGCATGATTTTCCAGAACCCCAGCAGCCACCTCGACCCGCTGATGCGCATCGGCGAGCAGATCGCCGAGGGTATTCGCCTGCACCAGGGCGCGTCGAAAAAAGACGCCCGACGACACGCCATCGACGTACTGCGCCAAGTGGGTATTCCCGATCCACAGGCGCGCGTCGACAACTATCCTCACGAGTTTTCCGGCGGCATGCGCCAGCGCGCCATGATCGCCGTGGCCTTGGCCTGCAACCCAAGGGTACTGATCGCCGACGAGCCGACCACCGCCCTGGATGTGACCGTCCAGGCGCAAATCCTGCGTCTGTTGTTGGACCTGCGCGACCAGCGTGGCTTGTCGATCATCATGATCACCCACGACTTGGGCGTGGTGGCGCAAACCTGCGATTCCATCGCGGTGATGTACGCGGGGCGCCTGTGCGAACACGGCAGTAAGTACGACCTGCTGGCCCATCCGCAACATCCGTACACCGCTGGCCTGATTGACTGCCAGCCGGCCCACAGCAGTGGCCACGCCTTGTTGCGCACCATTCCCGGCCAGCCGCCGTTGCTGGATGCCTTGCCCGGCGGCTGCCGCTTCAATCCGCGCTGCCCGCAGGTCGGTGCCTTATGTACCGAGGTGCTGCCAGAAGGTGCCCGCGTAGCCTGTCACTATCCGCTGGGAGCGCGACCATGAGCCTGTTGCAGATCAAGGACCTGGAGGTGCGCTTTGCGGCGTCCGGCAGCGGTTTTTTTGGCCTGAACACGCAGTGGGTGAGGGCGGTGAACGGTGTGTCGCTGAACCTGGCGGCCGGCGAAACCCTCGGGTTGGTGGGCGAGTCCGGCAGCGGTAAAAGCACCCTTGGCCGGGCGATCCTGCACCTCAACCCGATCAGCGCCGGGCAGGTGTTGTTCGATGGCATCGACATGGCCCATGGCAGCGCGATCGACATCGCGCGTTTGCGCCATGAAACGGCGATGATCTTTCAGGATCCCTACGCCGCGTTGAACCCGCGCCAGACCATCGGCGAAACCATCGCCGAGGTGCTGCGGGTGCAGCGCAAAGTCCCCGCAGAGCGCATCCCGGCGCGCGTCAACGAACTGCTTGAGCTGGTCGGCTTGCGCCCCGAACTGGCCAGTCGAAAACCCGGCTCCCTCAGTGGCGGTCAATGCCAGCGCGTCGGCATTGCTCGCGCCTTGGCGGTGGAACCGCGCCTGATCATCGCCGATGAGTGCGTGGCCGCGCTGGATGTGTCGATCCAGGGGCAGATCATCAATCTGCTGTTGGAACTGCAACAGCGCATGAACCTGGCCATCCTGTTTATCGCCCATGACTTGGCCATCGTGCGGCGCCTGTGCGACCGCGTTGCGGTGATGTACTTGGGCAAGATCGTCGAGGAAGGGCCCGTTGAGGCAGTGTTCAGCGCGCCGCGCCATCCCTATACGGCGGCGTTGATCCAGGCGATTCCGGAGATCGATCCGCATCGGCCATTGCCTGCAGAACCTTTGCCCGGTGAGCCACCGAGCCCACTGAATTTGCCCACCGGCTGCGCCTTTCACCCACGTTGCCGGTATGCGCGCGCCATGTGTTCCGTGGCGTCGCCGCCTACTCATTTCCTGCACGAGCATCGATACAGTTGCGTGCTTGAATCACCTTTGCTTTGACCCTTTCCTGCCATTCATGAACAAGGAGTTATGACATGCAATCCCGTCACTTGAAGTTGCTCGCCGCCGCTACGCTTACGGCTTGGTCGCTGACCGCTGGTTTGGCCCAGGCCGCTGGCGTCCTGACTATTGGCTGCCGAGAAGACAGCACCACGTTCGACCCGATCAAAAGCGCGCAAAACCGCGACACCTGGGTGTTCGCCAACGTCTACGACACCCTGGTGCGCGTGGATAACCTGGGCACCAAGATGGAACCGGGCCTGGCCGAAAGCTGGGACATTTCCAAGGACGGCCTGACTTACACCTTCAAACTGCGCGATGCGAAATTCTCTGACGGCTCGCCGATCACCGCTGAAGATGCGGCGTTTAGCCTGCTGCGCACCCGCGATAACAAAGCCTCGCTGTGGGCGGACCCTTTCAACCTGATCAACACGGCCAACGCCGCCGACCCGAAAACCCTGGTCGTCACCTTGAAGACGCCTGCCGTGGCGTTCCTCTCGCAACTGGCTTCCCCGACGGTTTCGATCCTGTCGGAAAAAGCCATGACCAAGATGGGCGAAGACGCCTACTCGGAAAACCCGGTGACATCCGGCGCGTTTACCGTGGAGGAGTGGCGCAAGGGCGATCGGGTGATCCTGAAGAAGAACCCGAACTTCTGGCAGGCCAAGAATGTGAGCCTGGATGGCGTGGAGTGGGTCTCGGTGACCGACGACAACACGCGCATGCGCATGGTGCAGAACAACGAGCTGGACACGGCGATCTTCGTGCCGTTCTCCCGGGTTGAAGAGCTGAAGAAAGACAAGAACGTGGTGATCCACGCCGACCCTTCCACCCGTGAAGATCACCTGTTGATCAACCACGCCCATGGCCTGCTGGCCAAGCCGGAAGTCCGTCAGGCGCTGGACATGGCCATCGACAAACAATCGCTGGTCAAGACCGCCACCTACGGTCAGGGCACCGTGGCCTATTCCTACATTCCAAAAGGTTCGCTGTACCACTACGCCAACAACCTGCAACGCCCGTACGACCCGGCCGAAGCCAAGAAATTACTGGCTGCTGCCGGCGCCAAGGACTTGAAGCTGAACTATGTGGTCAACGCCGGCAATGAGGCTGACGAGCAGATCGCGGTGATCATCAAGGACCAGTTGGCCAAAGTCGGCGTCACCGCCAACCTGCAGAAGGTCGACCCGACTCAAAGCTGGCAGATGCTGGTGGACGGTGAGTACGATATTTCCGTGATGTACTGGACCAACGACATCCTCGACCCGGACCAGAAGACCACCTTTGTGCTGGGCCACGACACCAATCAGAACTACATGACCCGCTACAAGAACGACAAGGTCAAGGACCTGGTGGCTGCGGCGCGGATTGAGGCGGACCCGGTCAAGCGTGAGCAGATGTATGTCGAGCTGCAAAAACTGGCGAAACAGGATGTGAACTGGATCGACTTGTACTACAGCCCCTACATCAACATCTCACGCAAGAACGTGAGCAATTTCCTGCAAAACCCGCTGGGGCGCTTCACCCTTGAGGAAGTGGTGAAGAACTAAGTAAACCCAATGTGGGGCGAGACCTGTGATGAGCGGGCTTGCCCCGCGCTGGGCTGCGAAGCAGCCCCAGTACAGCCAGCGCGATCTGACAGAGAGATCGCGCTGGCAGGTTTTGGTGCCGCTTCGCAGTCCCGCGCGGGGCAAGCCCGCTCACTACAAAAGCCAACTCACACAGCGAGTTGGGTGTCAGATGTTACTGCGCATCAAACGCCTGCCCATTGATGCCGGCACTGTCCGGCCCCATCAGGTACAGGTACACCGGCATGATCTCTTCCGGCGCAGGCCTTTCCATGGGGTTCTCCCCCGGATACGCCTGGGCCCGCATGCTGGTACGAGTGCCGCCAGGGTTGATGCTGTTGGCCCGCACCGCTGCCACATCTTCAAGCTCATCTGCCAAGGTCTGCATCAAGCCTTCAGTGGCAAACTTCGACACCCCATAAGCGCCCCAATACGCGCGGCCCTTGCGGCCTACGCTGCTGGAGGTGAACACCACCGACGCATCCTGGGACAGCTTGAGCAGCGGCAACAAGGTGCTGGTGAGCATGAACATTGCGTTGACGTTGATGTGCATCACCCGCATGAAGTTCTCACCGGAGAGCTGCTCGATGGGCGTGCGCGGGCCGATGATCGAGGCGTTGTGCAGCAGGCCGTCGAGGTGGCCGAATTCTTTTTCGATCATGGCTGCCAGCTCATCGTATTGATGGGGCAGGGCGGTCTCCAGGTTGAATGGGATCACCACTGGCTGCGGGTTGCCGGCCGCTTCGATTTCGTCGTAGACCTGGGCCAGATTGGCTTCGGTTTTGCCTAACAACAGCACGGTAGCGCCATGGGCGGCATAGGTTTTTGCCGCCGCCGCGCCAATCCCGCGACCGGCGCCGGTCACCAAGATGACCCGGTCTTTGAGCAGTTCTGGACGTGCAGAGTAATCAAACATAAAAAGCCTCGACAGAATTCAGCAGGTTACAAACAGCGAGCTGGAAAACACTGAAGATCCCCTGTGGGAGGGGCTTGCCCCCAATACTGGTGTATCAGTCAGCAAATGCAGTGACTGACACACTGCAATCGGGGGCAAGTCGAATCGTCGAACCGCCCCTCCCACATTTGGATCTTTATCAATCACTAAGGCCGGTGAGCCATCAGCAACTGCACAGTGCGTTATCCAGCACCTTGCGCAGTTCCAGTGGGTGATCCACCACTACATCTGCGCCCCAGTGGCGTGGGTTGTCGTCCGGGTGGATATAGCCGTAGCTGACCGCCGCCGTGCGCGTGCCGGCATCGCGGCCGGACTCGATGTCACGCAGGTCATCGCCCACGAACAACACGCTGGCCGGGTCCAGGCCGAGCATCTTGCACGCCAGGATCATCGGTTCCGGGTCCGGCTTGCTGTTTGTCACGTGGTCCGGGCAGATCAGCAGGGCCGAACGCTCGGCCAGGCCCAACTGCTGCATGATCGGTTCGGCGAAGCGCAATGGCTTGTTGGTGACGACGCCCCAGACCAGCTTGGCCTTCTCGATGTCTTCCAGAAGCTCGGCCATGCCGTCGAACAGCTTGCTGTGCACCGCGCAGTCCTTCAGGTAGCGCTCCAGGAATTCCTGGCGCAGTTCCTCAAAGCCCGGTGACTCCGGGTCCATCGAGAAAGTCACGGCGACCATCGCCCGCGCACCGCCGGAAATTTCATCGCGAATATGCTGCGGGTTGATCGGCGCCAGGTCGCGGTCGGCGCGCATGGCCTGGCAGATGGCGATGAAGTCCGGCGCGGTGTCCAGCAAGGTACCGTCCATATCGAAGAGAACCGCTCGCAACTTCACAGGCTTACTCCTCGCGCAGGGTCTGGATCATGTAGTTGACGTCAACGTCGCTGGCCAGTTTGTAGTGCTTGGTCAGCGGGTTGTAGGTCAGGCCGATGATGTCCTTGACGGTCAGCCCGGCCTGGCGGCTCCAGGCGCCCAGCTCGGACGGGCGGATGAATTTCTTGAAGTCATGGGTGCCGCGCGGCAGCAGCTTCATGATGTATTCGGCGCCAATGATCGCGAACAGGTAGGCCTTGGGGTTGCGGTTGATGGTGGAGAAGAACACCTGGCCGCCGGGCTTGACCATGCGGAAGCAGGCGCGGATCACCGAGGAGGGATCCGGTACGTGCTCAAGCATCTCAAGGCAGGTGACCACGTCGAACTGCTCGGGCATCTCTTCAGCCAGGTCTTCGGCTGTGATCTGGCGGTATTCCACGTTCACGCCGGACTCCAACTGGTGCAGTTGTGCCACGGCCAGCGGCGCTTCACCCATGTCGATCCCCATCACCGTGGCGCCGCGCTGGGCCATGGCTTCGCTGAGGATGCCGCCGCCGCAGCCGACGTCCAGCACCTTCTTGCCGGCCAGGTTGACGCGTTCGTCAATCCAGTTGACCCGCAGCGGGTTGATGTCGTGGAGGGGTTTGAACTCGCTTTCGCGGTCCCACCAGCGGTGGGCCAAGGCTTCAAACTTGGCGATTTCTGCGTGGTCGACGTTGCTCATGGTGAATCCTCTAAATCTGATAAATCTGATAAATCGGTTTGTCGGTCCTGAACACTCAGGTTCAGAGCCAGCGTTATTCGGTGTGCCCGCTGATGCGTTTTCCCCAGGCAATGGCCGTGGCGGTCAACTGTTGTTCATCCATGCGGGTGAGTTGCCGATCGTCGAGCAACTGCTTGCCGGCGACCCAAAGGTGTTTCACGCAATCGCGCCCGGTGGCATATATAAGCTGTGAGACCGGATCGTAGATCGGTTGTTGCGCCAGCCCTGTGAGATCGAAGGCGACAATATCCGCCGCCTTGCCCACTTCCAGGGAGCCAATCTCGCTTTCCAGGCCCATGGCCCGCGCACCGTTGAGCGTAGCCATACGCAATGCACGGTGCGCGTCCAGCGCGGTGGCCGAGCCGGCGACGGCCTTGGCCAGCATCGCAGCGGTGCGGGTTTCGCCCAACAGGTCCAGGTCATTGTTGCTGGCGGCGCCATCGGTGCCGATGGCCACATTGACCCCAGCCTGCCACAGACGCTCCACCGGGCAGAAGCCGCTGGCCAGTTTAAGGTTGGATTCCGGGCAATGGATAACGCTGGTGTTGCTTTCTACCAGCAAAGCCAGGTCGTCCTCGCTGATTTGAGTCATATGAACGGCCTGGAAGCGCGGCCCCAGTAATCCGAGGCGGCCCAAGCGTGCCAGCGGGCGTTCGCCGGTCTGTTCGACGGCTTGCTGTACCTCGAAGGCGGTTTCGTGCACGTGCATATGGATCGCGGCGTCCAGCTCTTCGGCGATCACCCGAATCTTTTCAAGGTTGGCATCGCACACGGTATAGGGCGCGTGGGGGCCGAACGTAATCTTGATGCGCGGGTGGTGCTTGAGGTCGCCGAACAGCTCGATGCCCTGGCGGATCGCCTCATCGGCGGTACTGGCGCCGGGAATCGGGAAGTCGAGGATCGGAATCGCGATCTGTGCACGCATGCCGCTGTTGTGCACGCAATCGCTGGCGACCTTGGGGTAGAAGTACATGTCGGAGAAGCAAGTGATGCCGCCCTTGAGTTGCTCGGCGATGGCCAGGTCGGTGCCATCACGCACGAAGGCTTCATCGACCCACTTGGCCTCGGCGGGCCAGATGTGTTTTTCCAGCCAGGTCATCAAGGGCAGGTCATCGGCCAGGCCGCGAAACAGGCTCATCGCCGCGTGCCCGTGGGCGTTGATCAGGCCTGGGCTGAGCAGCATCCCCGGCAGTTCGCGCACCTCAGTGGCTGACAGCTTCAAGGCAGCGGCCCGCGGCCCGATAAAGGCAATGCGTCCATCGCGGATGCCCACGCCATGTTCCTTGAGCACCACGCCAGCAGGTTCGACAGGTACCAGCCAGGTTGGCAGTAGCAGTAAGTCGAGCGGGGCGGCAGTGGAGGTCATCGCAGGCTTCTTCCCGGGCAGCTATAAAAGAAGCGCGAAGTATACCCGAGCGTCCTGGCTGGCGGATCGCTATAATCGGCGGCTTTTGTTCATGAGTGCGGAGTAAGGGATGCGCGACCGACTGTTGGCAGCGGAGAAAGTGAAGGCCATCGATTGGCGTGATGGCACGCTGCACCTGCTCGATCAGCGTGCCTTGCCGTCCCAGGAAAACTGGGTGGCCTGCTCCACGGTCGACGACGTGGCTGCCGCCATTCGCGCCATGGTGGTGCGTGGTGCGCCGGCCATCGGTATCAGTGCGGCCTATGGCTTGGTTCTGGCCGCCCGTGATCGTATGGCCGAGGGCGAAGACTGGCAGGCTGCGTGGGAGGAGGATTACGCACTGCTGGCCGATACTCGTCCCACTGCGTCGAACCTGTTCTGGGCCCTCAAGCGCATGCGCGATCGCCTGGATCGCATCAAGATGCACGCCGATCCGCTGGCAGTCCTGGAAGCAGAGGCCATCGCGATCCATGAAAGTGACCGCGAAGCCAACCTTGTGATGGCGCAGTTGGGCGTTGAGCTGATTCGCAAGCACCAGGGCAACGCCCAGGCGATCCTGACCCACGGCAATGCCGGCGCGTTGGCGACGGGCGGTGTCGGCACCGCCCTCGGGGTTGTGCGTGCGGCCTTCTTGGAAGGCTTGGTTGAACACGTCTATGCCAATGAAACCCGGCCTTGGCTGCAAGGTTCGCGGCTGACGGCCTGGGAGTTGGCGGGCGAGGGCATCCCTGTCACGGTCAATGCCGACTCGGCGGGCGCGCATATCCTCAAGACCAAAGGCGTGACCTGGGTGATCGTCGGGGCTGACTGTATTGCGGCCAATGGAGATGTGGTCAGCACGATCGGCACGTACCAGTTGGCCGTGTGTGCCATGCATCACGGCGTGCGGTTTATGGTGGTGGCGCCGAGTTCGACTTTGGATCTGATGATGGCCACTGGCGAAGATGTTGCGTTGGAAGAGCGCGATCCCGGTGAGCTGCTGGAGGTCAACGGGAAGCGCCTGGAGGTTAATGCGTTTAACCCGGTATTTGATGTGACTCCGGCCGACCTGATTGATGTGATTGTGACTGAGAAGGGCGTGGTTGAGCGGCCGGATACGGCGAAATTGGCCAAGCTGATGTGCCGTAAGCGGCTGCATTGATGGCTGCGGTGTCTGTGAAATGGCTACCGGGGGCAAGCCCCTCCCACACTTGAATGGCGAACACAGTCAAAATGTATGAGGGGGCTTGCCCCCGATTGGCCCTGAAAGTCAATAAAACCCTCGGATCCGCCCTCAAAAAAAAGCACCACCCCATCTCTGAGCCCCTCTCGTCCCCCTCAAGCCTGTCATCCGTCAAATTACTAGTCTCCATGCGCATCAGGGGGATAGGTGCGTGGCGGCGATTGTGATAACATCCGGCGGTTTCCAGGGCCGCCCCGAGGGGTTGCCTATAACGTGCAGATCCGTGTCATAACTCGTTGATTTGTCGTAAGTCGTTGTCAGGCACTCTGTCGGCAGCGGCGAGCTTCGTTCGTCCCATATGGATGTGACGAGGTTTCACCCGAAAAAGGAATCAGGCTTCTCATGGGCGAACTGGCCAAAGAAATCCTCCCGGTCAATATCGAAGACGAGCTGAAACAGTCCTACCTCGACTACGCGATGAGCGTAATTGTCGGTCGGGCACTGCCTGATGCGCGC
This sequence comes from Pseudomonas sp. W22_MBD1_FP4, assembly GCF_052113765.1. Taxonomy (NCBI): domain Bacteria; kingdom Pseudomonadati; phylum Pseudomonadota; class Gammaproteobacteria; order Pseudomonadales; family Pseudomonadaceae; genus Pseudomonas; species Pseudomonas sp. W22_MBD1_FP4. The sequence continues at coordinate 55,213 of NZ_JBGQOI010000007.1, forward strand.
GATGGCTTGAAGCCCGTGCACCGGCGTGTGCTGTTCGCGATGAGCGAGCTGGGTAACGACTGGAACAAGCCGTACAAGAAATCTGCCCGTGTTGTCGGTGACGTGATCGGTAAGTATCACCCTCACGGCGACACTGCGGTGTACGACACCATCGTACGTATGGCCCAGCCGTTTTCCCTGCGCTACCTGCTGGTAGACGGCCAGGGTAACTTCGGTTCCGTCGACGGCGACAACGCCGCTGCCATGCGATACACCGAAGTGCGCATGACCAAGCTGGCGCATGAGCTGCTGGCTGACCTGCACAAAGAAACCGTGGACTGGGTGCCGAACTACGACGGCACCGAAATGATCCCGGCTGTCATGCCTACCCGGATCCCCAACCTGCTGGTCAACGGTTCCAGCGGTATCGCCGTGGGCATGGCGACCAACATCCCGCCGCACAACCTCGGTGAAGTCATCGACGGTTGCCTGGCCCTCATCGACAACCCTGAGCTGACCGTCGATGAGTTGATGCAGTACATCCCGGGTCCGGACTTCCCGACCGCCGCGATCATCAACGGTCGCGCCGGCATCATCGAAGCCTATCGCACCGGCCGTGGCCGCATTTACATGCGCGCCCGCTCGATGATCGAAGACATCGACAAGGTCGGTGGCCGTCAGCAAATCGTCATCACCGAGCTCCCTTACCAGTTGAACAAGGCGCGTCTGATCGAAAAGATCGCCGAGCTGGTTAAAGAGAAGAAACTCGAAGGCATCACCGAGCTGCGCGACGAATCCGACAAAGACGGTATGCGCGTAGTGATCGAGCTGCGTCGTGGCGAAGTGCCTGAGGTGATCCTCAACAACCTCTATGCCCAGACCCAGCTGCAAAGCGTGTTTGGTATCAACGTGGTTGCCCTGATCGACGGCCGCCCGCGCATCCTGAACCTCAAGGATCTGCTGGAAGCCTTCGTGCGTCACCGTCGCGAAGTAGTGACCCGCCGCACCGTATTCGAACTGCGCAAGGCCCGCGAGCGTGGCCACATTCTGGAAGGCCAGGCGGTTGCGCTGTCGAACATCGACCCGGTTATCGCCCTGATCAAAGCCTCGCCGACACCATCGGAAGCGAAAGAAGCGCTGATCAAGATGCCGTGGGAATCCAGCGCCGTCGTGGCGATGGTTGAACGTGCCGGTGCTGACTCGTGCCGCCCGGAGACACTGGATCCGCAATACGGTCTGCGTGACGGCAAGTACTTCCTGTCGCCGGAACAGGCCCAGGCTATCCTGGAACTGCGCCTGCACCGTCTGACCGGCCTTGAGCACGAGAAGCTGCTGGCCGAGTACCAGGAAATTCTCAACCAGATCGGCGAGTTGATCCGCATCCTCAACAGCGCCGTGCGCCTGATGGAAGTGATCCGCGAAGAACTGGAAGTAATCCGCGCCGAATACGGCGACGTGCGCCGCACCGAAATCCTCGATGCCCGTCTTGATCTGACCCTGGGTGACATGATCCCGGAAGAAGAGCGCGTGGTTACGATCTCCCACGGCGGCTATGCCAAGACCCAGCCATTGGCTGCGTACCAGGCCCAGCGTCGCGGCGGTAAAGGTAAATCGGCTACTGGCGTGAAGGATGAGGACTACATCGCTCACCTGCTGGTCGCCAACAGCCACACCACGCTGCTGCTGTTCTCCAGCAAGGGCAAAGTGTACTGGCTCAAAACCTACGAAATTCCGGAAGCGTCCCGCGCCGCCCGTGGTCGTCCGCTGGTCAACCTGCTGCCACTGGACAGTGATGAATACATCACCACCATGCTGCCGGTAGACGAATACACCGAAGGTCACTTCATCTTCATGGCAACTGCCAAAGGCACCGTGAAGAAGACCCCGCTCGAATCCTTCAGCCGCCAGCGCAGCGTGGGCCTGATCGCCCTGGAGCTGGACGAAGGCGACGTATTGATCAGCGCGGCCATCACCGATGGCGAGCGTGAAGTCATGCTGTTCTCCGACGGCGGCAAGGTTACGCGCTTCAAGGAATCCGACGTTCGCGCCATGGGCCGTACCGCCCGCGGTGTGCGCGGCATGCGTCTGCCGGAAGGGCAGAAGCTGATTTCGATGCTGATCCCGGAAGAAGGCAGCCAGATCCTCACCGCTTCGGCGCGTGGTTATGGCAAGCGTACGGCCATCGGCGAGTTCCCGGAGTACAAACGTGGTGGCCAGGGCGTTATTGCCATGGTCAGCAACGATCGCAACGGCCGTCTGGTCGGCGCGGTACAGGTGCTCGACGGCGAGGAGATCATGCTGATTTCCGACCAGGGCACCCTGGTACGTACCCGTGTGGCTGAAGTGTCGAGCCTGGGTCGCAACACCCAAGGCGTGACGCTCATCAAGCTGGCCAGCGACGAGACACTGGTAGGCCTGGAGCGTGTCCAGGAACCATCGGAAGTTGAAGGCGAAGAGCTGGACGAGGCCGATGCCGAGTTCGCAGGTGAGGTCATGGCGAGTGGCGATGATATCGTCGACGAGCCAACCCTCGATGCTGCCGCAGACGAAGAAGAACCGCAGGAATAAGCGGACACAAAGGGGGCGGATGAAGATTCGCCCCCTTGTTGTTTGTCCCTTGTGAAATATTGAAATCCCGATTTATTGCACCACCCCACCAGATCAGAGTGAGATTGGATGTGAGCAAGAGAGCCTATAACTTCTGTGCCGGTCCCGCGGCGCTTCCTGAAGCAGTCCTGCAGCGTGCGCAGGGTGAACTCCTCGACTGGCATGGAAAAGGCCTCTCTGTGATGGAAATGAGCCATCGCAGCGATGAGTTCGTATCCATTGCTACCAAGGCCGAGCAGGATCTGCGCGACTTGCTGGGCATTCCATCCGATTACAAAGTGCTGTTCCTGCAGGGTGGCGCGAGCCAGCAGTTCGCCCAGATCCCGCTGAACCTGCTGCCGGAAGACGGCACTGCCGACTACATCGACACCGGTATCTGGGGGCAGAAGGCTATTGAAGAGGCCTCGCGCTACGGTCACGTCAACGTTGCCGGCACCGCTAAGCCCTACGACTACTTCGCCATCCCAGGTCAGAACGAATGGAAGCTGTCGAAGGATGCGGCCTACGTGCACTACGTCGCGAACGAAACCATTGGCGGCCTGGAGTTCGACTGGGTGCCGGAAGTCGGCGACGTTCCGCTGGTGTGCGACATGTCCTCGGACATCCTCTCGCGGCCTATCGATGTGTCCAAGTACGGCATGATCTATGCCGGCGCGCAGAAGAACATCGGTCCAAGTGGCATCCTGGTTAACATCGTTCGTGAAGACCTGCTGGGCCGCGCCCGTTCGCTGTGCCCGACCATGCTCAACTACAAGGTCGCAGCCGACAACGGATCGATGTACAACACCCCGCCGGCGTTCTCCTGGTACCTGTCCGGCCTGGTATTCGAGTGGCTGAAAGAGCAGGGCGGTGTCGCCGCCATGGGCAAGCTCAACGAAGAGAAGAAGCGCACCCTGTACGACTTCATTGACGCCAGCGGCCTGTATAGCAACCCCATCAATCCAAGCGACCGCTCGTGGATGAACGTGCCGTTCCGCCTGGCTGACGACCGTCTGGACAAACCATTCCTGGCCGGTGCCGACGCGCGCGGCCTGTTGAACCTCAAGGGCCACCGTTCGGTGGGTGGCATGCGCGCCTCCATCTATAACGCTGTCGACATCCACGCGATCAATGCGTTGGTTGCCTACATGGCAGAGTTCGAAAAGGAACACGGCTAATGTCTGAACAAGAGCTCAAGGCCCTGCGTGTACGCATTGACAGCCTGGATGAGAAAGTCCTGGAACTGATCAGTGAACGTGCGCGGTGCGCCCAGGAAGTGGCACGGGTGAAGATGGCGTCCCTCGCTGAAGGCGAAGTGCCGGTGTTCTACCGCCCCGAGCGTGAAGCTCAGGTGCTCAAACGCGTGATGGAGCGTAACAAGGGGCCGCTGGGCAACGAAGAGATGGCGCGGTTGTTCCGTGAAATCATGTCGTCGTGCCTGGCGCTTGAGCAGCCGCTGAAGGTTGCTTATCTCGGTCCTGAGGGTACGTTTACCCAGGCGGCGGCCATGAAGCACTTCGGCCACGCTGTGATCAGCAAGCCGATGGCGGCCATCGACGAAGTGTTCCGTGAAGTGGCGGCCGGTGCGGTGAATTTTGGCGTGGTGCCAGTGGAAAACTCCACTGAAGGCGCGGTCAACCACACCCTGGACAGCTTCCTTGAGCACGACATGGTGATCTGCGGCGAAGTCGAGCTGCGTATCCACCATCACCTGCTGGTGGGCGAGAACACCAAGACCGACAGCATCAGCCGCATCTATTCCCACGCCCAGTCCCTGGCCCAGTGCCGAAAGTGGCTGGATGCCCACTACCCGAATGTCGAGCGCGTGGCGGTATCCAGCAACGCCGAAGCGGCCAAGCGTGTCAAAGGTGAGTGGAACTCGGCGGCGATTGCCGGTGATATGGCCGCAGGTCTTTATGGCTTGACGCGTCTAGCCGAAAAAATCGAGGACCGTCCGGACAACTCTACGCGCTTCCTGATGATCGGCAGCCAGGAAGTGCCGCCGACCGGCGACGACAAGACCTCGATCATCGTCTCGATGAGCAACAAGCCTGGCGCGCTGCATGAACTGCTGGTGCCGTTTCACGACAACGGGATTGACCTGACGCGCATCGAGACTCGTCCTTCGCGCAGCGGTAAATGGACGTACGTGTTCTTTATCGATTTCATCGGCCATCACCGCGACCCGCTGGTCAAAGGTGTGCTGGAGAAAATCAGTCAAGAGGCCGTGGCGCTCAAGGTGCTGGGCTCTTACCCGAAAGCGGTTTTGTGAGGCGTTAACATGAGTGGCAACTTCCTCGCCCTGGCTCAGCCGGGCGTGCAACAACTGTCGCCTTACGTTCCGGGCAAGCCTGTGGACGAGCTGGCGCGTGAGTTGAACCTGGATCCGTCGAAGATCGTCAAGCTGGCGAGCAACGAGAACCCGCTGGGCCCTAGCCCCAAAGTGCTGGCGGCGATTCGTGAGGAACTGGCCGAGCTGACCCGTTACCCGGATGGCAACGGCTTCGCCCTGAAGTCGTTGTTGGCGGAAAAGTGCCGGGTCGATCTGAACCAAGTGACCCTGGGTAACGGCTCCAATGACATCCTTGAGCTGGTCGGTCGCGCTTACTTGGCGCCAGGCCTGAATGCGGTGTTCAGTGAGCATGCGTTCGCGGTTTACCCGATTGTCACTCAGGCCGTCGGTGCTGACGCGCGCGTGATTCCTGCCAAGGATTGGGGGCATGACTTGCCAGCAATGCTGGCAGCAATCGACGCCCAGACCCGCGTCGTGTTCATCGCCAATCCGAATAACCCGACGGGTACCTGGTTCGATGAGCAGGCGCTCAACGAATTCCTGCAGGATGTGCCCGAGCACGTGCTGGTCGTGCTGGACGAGGCCTACATCGAATACGCAGAAGGCAGCGACTTGCCGGACGGCCTGGATTTCCTGGCGGCGTATCCGAACCTGCTGGTGTCGCGCACTTTCTCCAAGGCTTACGGCCTTGCTTCGCTGCGGGTTGGCTATGGTCTGTCCACGGCGGTGGTAGCTGACGTGCTGAACCGAGTACGCCAACCGTTCAATGTCAACAGCCTCGCCTTGGCGGCGGCTTGTGCGGCGGTGAAGGATGCCGAGTACCTGGAAGAAGGTCGGCGCATCAACGAAAACGGCATGCTGCAGTTGCAGGAAGGCTTGCGTGAGTTGGGCCTGGGCTGGATTCCGTCCAAGGGCAACTTTATTTGCGTCGACCTCGGCCAAGTGGCCGCGCCTGTTTTCCAGGGTCTGTTGCGCGAAGGTGTGATCGTGCGTCCGGTGGCTAACTACGGCATGCCCAACCACCTGCGCATCACCATCGGCTTGCCGGCTGAAAACAGCCGCTTCCTGGAAGCGCTGGCCAAGGTTCTGGCTCGTGGTTGATGTCACTGCATTGCAACCTGCTGTGCCTATGATCGGTCGCCTGGTGGTGGTCGGCCTGGGGTTGATCGGCGGCTCCTTCGCCAAAGGCCTGCGTGAAAGTGGGCTATGCGGTGAAGTGGTCGGTGTTGACCTGGACCCTCAATCGCGCAAGCTGGCGGTTGAGCTGGGCGTGGTGGATCGCTGTGAAGCGGACCTGGCGCTCGCGTGTCATGGCGCGGATGTGATCCAGCTAGCGGTGCCGATCCTGGCCATGGAGAAGTTGCTGGCGTTGTTGGCGGGTATGGACTTGGGGCAGGCGATTCTCACGGATGTCGGCAGTGCCAAAGGCAATGTGGTGCGCGCGGCGCAACTGGCATTTGGCGGGATGCCCGCGCGCTTCGTACCGGGTCACCCGATTGCTGGTTCCGAGCAGAGCGGGGTAGAGGCGTCCAATGCGCAGTTGTTCCGTCGGCATAAAGTGATCCTGACGCCGTCGGAGCAAACCGATCCCGCTGCGTTGGCGGTGGTGGATCGTCTCTGGCGTGAGTTGGGGGCGGACGTCGAGCATATGCAAGTCGAGCGCCATGACGAAGTGCTAGCGGCGACGAGTCATTTGCCGCATTTGCTGGCATTTGGTCTGGTGGACTCTTTGGCCAAGCGCAATGAGAACTTGGATATTTTCCGCTACGCAGCCGGTGGTTTCCGCGATTTCACGCGAATTGCCGGCAGCGACCCGGTGATGTGGCACGACATCTTTCTCGCCAATCGCGAAGCGGTGTTGCGTACTCTGGACACTTTCCGCAGTGATCTCGACGCCCTGCGCGATGCAGTGGATGCGGGTGATGGTCATCAATTGTTGGGTGTGTTCACCCGTGCGCGGGTGGCGCGTGAGCATTTCAGCAAGATCCTGGCGCGCCGGGCCTATGTGGAAACCGCTGTGAACGCCGACGAGTTGACCTTTGTCGCCAACCCGGGTGGCCGCTTGAGCGGGCGCATCCGTGTGCCGGGCGATAAGTCGATTTCTCATCGGTCAATCATGTTGGGCTCATTGGCCGACGGCGTGACCGAGGTCGAAGGCTTCCTTGAGGGCGAAGATGCTCTGGCGACCTTGCAGGCGTTTCGTGACATGGGAGTGGTCATTGAAGGTCCGCACCATGGGCGCGTGACCATTCATGGCGTGGGCTTGAATGGCTTGAAGCCGGCGCCGGGGCCGATTTACCTGGGGAACTCGGGCACGTCCATGCGGCTGTTGTCCGGCTTGCTGGCAGCGCAAAGCTTTGACAGCGTGTTGACTGGCGATGCGTCGTTGTCCAAGCGCCCAATGAGCCGCGTGGCCAAGCCGCTGCGGGAGATGGGCGCAGTGATCGAAACCGGGCCGCAAGGACGTCCACCGCTGACCATTCGTGGTGGGCAGTCGCTCAAAGGTTTGGACTATGTGTTGCCGATGGCCAGCGCCCAGGTCAAATCCTGTTTGTTGCTGGCCGGGCTATACGCCAAAGGCAAGACCGCAGTGACCGAGCCAGCACCTACGCGCGATCATACCGAGCGCATGTTGCGCGGTTTTGGCTATCCCGTGAGGGTGCAGGGTGCTACCGCAGCGGTTGAGTCGGGTCATACGCTGACTGCTACCCGTATTGAGGTGCCGGGGGATATTTCCTCGGCGGCGTTTTTTATGGTGGCTGCGTCGATTGCCGAGGGTTCCGAGTTATTGTTGGAACATGTCGGCATCAACCCTACCCGTACCGGGGTGATTGATATCCTGCGGCTGATGGGGGCAGATATCAGCCTGGAGCACCAGCGCGAAGTCGGTGGAGAACCTGTCGCAGACCTGCGTGTGCATGCTGCGGTTCTGAAGGGTATCGAGATCCCGGAAGCGCTCGTGCCGTTGGCCATCGATGAGTTTCCGGTGTTGTTTATTGCGGCGGCCTGCGCTGAAGGTCGGACCGTTTTGCGTGGGGCTCAGGAGTTGCGCGTGAAGGAGTCCGACCGTATCCAGGTGATGGCCGACGGTCTGCTCGCGCTAGGCGTGAAGTGTGAAGCTACCCCTGATGGGATTATCATTGACGGTGGCCTGATGGGCGGTGGTGAAGTCCATGCCCATGGCGATCACCGGATTGCCATGGCGTTCAGCGTAGCGTCCCTGCGGGCGACTGCGCCGATCCGTATCCGCGACTGCGCCAATGTTGCTACGTCCTTTCCGAATTTTCTTACACTGTGTGCCCAAGTCGGCATCCGTGTTGCCCAAGAGGCTCAATTGTGAATATCAAAGCACCGGTGATTACCATCGACGGGCCAAGCGGCTCGGGCAAAGGCACCATCGCCGGCATCCTGGCCAAGCGCCTGGGTTGGTGTCTGCTGGATTCCGGCGCGCTGTACCGGTTGCTGGCGTTTGCCGCACGCAACCATGGCGTAGACCTGACTAATGAAGAGTCCCTTAAGCTGCTGGCGGCGCACCTAGATGTGCAGTTCGTCGGGGCGACGGAAGGTCATCCCCAGCGCATCATCCTCGAAGGGGATGATGTGACGGATGATTTGCGCAACGAGCAAGTCGGTTCTTGGGCATCCCAGGTTGCCGCGCTCCCAGCTGTGCGTGACGCGTTGCTGCAGCGTCAGCGGGCTTTTCAGGAGCCGCCGGGCCTTGTGGCCGATGGTCGCGACATGGGTACCGTGGTGTTTCCCGAGGCACCGCTGAAGATTTTCCTGACGGCCAGCGCCGAGGAACGAGCTCGCCGGCGCTACTTGCAGTTGAAGGGCAAAGTCGATGGTGTTAGTCTGTCGAGTCTGCTAGATGAGATCCGTGCACGCGATGAGCGTGATACCCAGCGTGCAGTAGCCCCGCTAAAGCCGGCGGCTGATGCCATACAGTTGGATTCCACGGAGTTGTCCATCGAGCAGGTGCTGGAACGCATCTTGAGTGAAATCGCCATTCGCGATATCGCCGGGTGATCAAGAAGGCCGCAGGGGACCAGTCATAGTCCTGCGGTGGCTTCTTTTAACTGAAACTGACCCACGCCGTCTGGGGTGTGGAGATGGGCGTATTCTTCGCCCTTATCAACAGGAATTAAAATGAGCGAAAGCTTTGCGGAACTCTTTGAAGAAAGCCTAAAAACCCTGAACCTTCAGGCAGGCTCCATCATCACCGGTGTTATCGTTGATATCGATTACCAAGCTCGCTGGGTAACCGTTCACGCTGGTCTGAAGTCTGAAGCTCTGATCCCGCTGGAACAGTTCTACAACGATGCTGGCGATCTGACAATCAATGTCGGTGACGAAGTTCACGTTGCTCTGGACTCGGTTGAAGACGGTTTCGGTGAAACCAAGCTGTCCCGTGAAAAAGCCAAGCGCGCTGAATGCTGGATTGTTCTCGAAGCAGCCTTCGCAGCTGAAGAAGTGGTCAAGGGCGTTATCAACGGTAAGGTTAAAGGCGGCTTCACTGTCGACGTTAACGGCATCCGTGCGTTCCTGCCAGGTTCTTTGGTCGACGTTCGTCCTGTGCGCGACACCACGCACTTGGAAGGCAAAGAACTCGAATTCAAGGTCATCAAACTCGACCAGAAACGCAACAACGTTGTCGTTTCCCGTCGCAGCGTTCTGGAAGCAGAGAACTCCGCCGAGCGTGAAGCTCTGCTGGAATCCCTGCAGGAAGGCCAACAAGTCAAAGGTATCGTCAAAAACCTCACCGATTACGGCGCATTCGTCGATCTGGGTGGCGTCGATGGCCTGCTGCACATTACCGATATGGCTTGGAAGCGTATCAAGCATCCTTCCGAAATCGTCAACGTTGGCGACGAGATCGATGTAAAGGTTCTGAAGTACGATCGTGAGCGTAACCGCGTTTCCCTGGGCTTGAAGCAGCTGGGCGAAGATCCATGGGTTGCTATCAAAGCTCGCTACCCAGAAAGCACTCGCGTTACCGCGCGTGTTACCAACCTGACCGACTACGGCTGCTTCGCTGAGCTGGAAGAAGGCGTGGAAGGCCTGGTACACGTTTCCGAAATGGACTGGACCAACAAGAACATCCATCCTTCGAAAGTCGTACAAGTCGGCGACGAAGTGGAAGTTATGGTTCTGGACATCGACGAAGAGCGTCGTCGTATCTCCCTGGGCATCAAGCAGTGCAAATCTAACCCATGGGAAGATTTCTCTGGCCAGTTCAACAAGGGCGATAAAATCTCCGGCACCATCAAGTCGATCACCGATTTCGGTATCTTCATTGGTCTGGACGGCGGCATCGACGGCCTGGTTCACCTGTCCGACATCTCCTGGAACGAAGTTGGCGAAGAAGCTGTTCGTCGTTTCAAGAAGGGCGACGAGCTGGACACCGTTATCCTGTCGGTTGACCCAGAGCGCGAGCGTATCTCCCTGGGTATCAAGCAACTGGAAAGCGATCCGTTCTCCGAGTACGTTCAAGAGAACGACAAAGGCGCAATCGTTAAAGGCACTGTGAAAGAAGTTGACGCCAAAGGCGCCATCATCGTTCTGGCCGACGATATCGAAGCGACTCTGAAAGCCTCCGAAATCAGCCGTGACCGCGTTGAAGACGCGCGCAACGTTCTGAAAGAAGGCCAAGAAGTAGAAGCCAAGATCATCAGCGTTGATCGCAAGAGCCGCGTGATCCAACTCTCCATCAAGTCGAAAGATGAAGTGGAAGAGAAAGAAGCAATCCAGAGCCTGAAATCGGCTCCGGAAGCTGCAACCGGCGAGACCACTATGGCCTCCCTGCTGCGCGAAGCAATGGCTAAGCAGAACTAAGTTCTGTAACGCTATAAAAAGGGCGACTTCGGTCGCCCTTTTTTGTGCCTGGAATTTGTTGATTTAACAAACGAGAACCAAGGCGCGCAGCTCAGTGTCATAGTCACTATAGCTTTGAAAAAAGCTCGCCCGGAATAAGGATCTCAATGAACAAGCTTGTCGTGATGCTCGCATTGGTAATGCTTGTCGGCTGCTCTGTCACTAGCGCTAAAACTCACGCCAGGCGCGGTGTCAGCGGCATCGAGGTCGATTGCTCTGGCCTTGGTAATCATTGGGATAAGTGCGAACAGCGCGCCGCTCGCGAATGCAAGATGCAGAGCTACAAGGTTATCACCCGGTCAAGCGACGCCAAGGACGAAGAGGGCGACTATTTTTTTGGCTTGAACCCGGCTGGAGCTGTCACCCGCACGATGCTTGTGATCTGCAATTAGGCACGTTACTTGTTTGATACTTATGTTTATTCAGCCAGGAGATAAGTTGAAACATGGGCTGTTCAAATTCATCAAGTCATGCTAAAACCTTCGAAGCGCTTTTCCTAGCTGCTTGAAAAAGAAGGGAAAAATATGACGAAGTCGGAGTTGATCGAACGAATTGTCACCCACCAAGGACTGCTCTCATCCAAAGATGTTGAGTTGGCTATCAAGACCATGCTTGAGCAAATGTCCCAGTGCCTGGCCACTGGGGATCGTATTGAGATTCGTGGGTTCGGGAGCTTTTCGCTGCACTATCGTGCGCCTCGTGTAGGTCGTAATCCAAAGACGGGCCAGTCAGTCAGCCTTGATGGGAAATTCGTGCCTCACTTCAAGCCGGGCAAGGAGTTGAGGGATAGGGTGAATGAAGACGAGGAAGACGGCGTCTGACTCGGCTATCTATTGTTATGGAGGCGAACGCTATGGCTAGAATATTACGGATTCTTTTAGGTGTGGTCTTAATGGTCATTACCTTTGCAGTCGTTGGGTTTGTTTTGGAAAATCAGCAGGCTGTTGTGCTCTCATTCTTTGGTTGGTCGACCGGTGAGGCTCCAGTAGCCGTGTTTGTTGTATTTGCTTTGATTATCGGCATGTTAATCGGCCCATTCTTAGGATTGTTTAAGCGGAGCGTTGCGCAGCGTGACCTTGGTACGGCCAAGCACTTATGAGGGGGGGCGCGGAGTGTCCTTCGGTATGTGGCTGGCATCTTAGCTGATCCTGAGCTTAAGCCATCTGGAAGTAGCTGGTTGTTAATTGGTTTGAATGGGCCCGTCATCCTCAAATTTTACGCGCTCTAGCCTCTCCCTGTCCCGATTTGCTTACGGTGCACTGCCGTAATTTTCGCTATAGCTGCTCAGATAATTCTTACAGTAAGTTCAGAACTTTTGCGAATGTAGTTGCTCTGTGTTGAATAAAAGGTTTTGCACTATAATAATTGGCCTTCTCAGAGTAATCGGAGCTGAGTCCAGTTATTGATCTGCACAGTTTTCAATTTTATCGGGTTGGCATTTCTCTGGTAACGAATGAATCACTGCTGCTGGCTGAACTGGCTGGTTATCAAAATTGAAGCCCTGCTCCTTGAGGTCACTCACGGGCGCCTGTTCTCTCGCTGTTGCGTCAGTGAGTGGGGCTGAGTGGCAGGGCATGGCAATGACGAGCGCTCAGCATCGAATCTTCAAGACCCAGTGCTATGACCTAGTGTGCTCAATATCATGAAAAGCCTGCCAGAGTCAGTAAGTTGAGAACTATATGATAGGAACAAGGCTAGTTAATTCAGATTTTATGAGTAGGTGGGCCACTGCTGTCTGCGAATGGATTATGAAAGTAATAGCTGAGTACTATACTGGAGTGCTATTGACTCACTCAACGATGAGCGAAATTCATACATTTACGTACTTATCGATCCACGGCAGGTCTGTGTGAAATACTTATGTTATATACTCGGTGTCTTAATTGTCTTCCCGTTGAAGATTTTAAGCGTTGGTAGTGTGAACTATAAGTTTGATGAGATTTTGCTTGTATGCATTTTTGTTATTTTATTTTGTACTCGAGGCATAGCGTTTAGACCGCTGGTATATTGTGGTCTTATATTTCTATACTTAGCTTATGGTGCTCTGGCTATATTGGATAGCGGTCTTGTCATTAATTATCAGGTTTATTTTCGCCTGCTTCAGATCGTATTAATCATTGTTGTTGTGTCAATGATGTCTGACGGCGAAAGAGTGAAGATGCTTGACGGTATTGCCAGTTGGGGGCCAGTCTTCGCTTTATGTATAGTCTTCTATCTCATTTTTATACTCGACTATTCTTTTGATCTGCTGTTGGATAGCCAGCAGTACTACAAAGACTTTTTTAATGGAAAAACCACTTTTTTAAGTGTGCATATAAATACCGTTGGTACGATTTTGCTGTTGTCGATCTATCTTAACTTGTTAAAATTCCAGGTGACTAGAAATAAAGTATATGTTTTACTCTCTGCTTTTATGCTGTTGCCTTCGATAATGCTTTTGTCCAAGGGAGACCTGCTTGCCATTTTAATAGCTCTCGTCTTTTTTTGTTTTTCGAAATTAAAGATGTCGTATTTGTTTTTTGTGTGTTTGGCAGTTGGTGGCTTAATAGCGGGCTATGGCTTAAATCTTGCTAAATTTGATTCGACACGAGAAGCCCTGTATAGCACGGCATTGCAAGCATTTATTAGTAATCCACATGGATATGGGATTGGTACAGAGCGCCAAGTAATATTCGCTTCCTCTGGGATAAATTATCCTGCGCATAATTTTTTATTAAGTGCCGCGCTAGAGACTGGGGTCCTAGGCGTTATTTTTTTTCTGGCGTTGATTCTTTACAGCTATCTGAGAAACAAAGATTCGGTGGCGAGGGCTTTTTTAATAGCGTTTGTCGTAGTCGGCTCGTTTGGAAATGTTATGTATTTTTATAAATACCATTTTGTATTTTTTATTATAATAAATGGTTTTTATGATCGGGCGTACTGTCAAGCCGTTGCGTTACGAGGTAAGGCTTCAGGCGCAATCGACACACATTAATTGAGGCGGCTAGTAATGGCTAAGGCTAAAATCGGGATTGTTATTGCTACGTTTAATAGTGGGCGTACGCTGCGCGAATGTTTAGATAGCATTCAGGCGCAAGATTTTAAAGATGTGGATTTGTATGTTCAGGATGGCGGTAGCACTGACGATACGCTGGCGATTTTAAGTGAATATAACTTTGTCCGATTCTCCAGCGAAAAAGACTCTGGAGTATATTGCGCCTGGAATAAAGCATTGAAGCAGGTGAGTGCTGAATGGATAGTGTTTATGGGCAGTGATGACTATTTCAGCTCTCCGTCCGCGTTATCCTCCGTGCTTGAATATCTTGACGCCGCGGATCGGCAGGATTTGAGGTTGGTTTACGGTAGAAATATACTCGTCGATCAATCTGGCGGCTTGATTGATGAGGTTGGAGTTCCTTGGAGTGAGGCAAAAAATGATTTATCCAAGAGGATGACCATTCGTCATCCTGGTTGTTTTCATCATGTATCCTTGTTTGAGAAAATCGGCGGGTTTAATGAGAATTATAAGGTAATAGGTGACTATCATTTTATTTTACGCGCTCTCGTCGGTAGCGATGCAGGGTTCTATCCTTTCTCTATCGTGTCCCACCGAGTGGGAGGGCTCAGTAATAAGCCAAGCTTGATGATGTCGATCATTCGTGAAAATTTTAGGCTTCGAAAAGAGTTGGCATTAACTCCGTTGTATCTAGTTGACGGAATTTTCATAAAACGGTTGGTTATTTTTTTGATGAGCTGTGTTTTGGGTGATCGTGGAGTAATGAAACTGCTGTCCATTTATGGTGGGATTGTGAAGAAATGAAAATCTGCTATGTGGTTCCTGCAATCGTCAATAAGGCCCCTATTCTAGTAGCCTTGCAATTGTGCGAGCAGATGCTTCGTCGTGGGCACGATGTCACCGTTCTTTATTTTGACGAGCGTGTCGATATAGGTTTTTTGGAAGGCGCAAGATTCGAGCGAGTGAGTTTTTATAAAAAATTTGATTTTTCGGGTTATGACATAGTTCATTCCCATCTCTTGAGGGCTGATGCATTTGTATTTAAAAATAAATCATTCTTTTCGAGTGTTCGCTATGTGAGTACGCTGCATAATTACGTAGAGAAGGAGCTTTATTTTCATTACAATAAACTTGTTTCTGTTGTGTTTAGTTTCGTTTGGAATGTGTGCTGGACGAGGCATGACCGCCTTGTCGTGTTAAGTGACCATTCTATGCAGTATTACTCCAAGTTTTCATATAATAAAAAACTCTCCAGGGTTTACAATGGCAGGGATATCGTTGTTAATTATGAATTGATCGAAGATTGGTGTGCCGCTGAGATAAATAATCTGAAAAGCAAGGTTGATTTTTTGTTAGGTACGTACTGTGTGCTCACCGCAACAAAAGGTGTCGATCAGTTAGTGAGATTGTTGGCTCTTAATACCAGGCTGGGGCTTGTGGTTATTGGTGACGGTCCAGAGAAAAATATCTTACAGGATCTTAGTGTTTCTCTAGGCGTCGATAGTCGCTGTGTTTTTATTTCTTCAATTCCCTATGCACATCAGTGCAATGTTTTTTTTGATATATTTGCGATGCCTTCTCGTTCTGAAGGCTTTGGGCTTGCTCTGATTGAAGCGGCTCTCCACTCAAAGAAAATAGTGTGCTCTGATATTCCAATCTTTCGCGAGCTTTTTGATGAAGATGCGGTTTCTTTTTTTAAACTAGATGATATTGTCGGTCTTAATGCTGCGGTTGTGCAAAGTTTGGTCGAAGAGTCAAAAGGCTCGGTTGTTCTGAGTGTTGCTTGTGAAAAATATAGTTCTTTTACAATGGCATCGAACTATCTTGAAGTTTATGAGGAGCTAACGCGTGACTAATGTCAAAGTTCTGGTTACAGGTGGGTCCGGTTTTATAGGGACTAACCTGGTGTGTCGGTTAAAGATATTAGGATATAAGGTTCTAAGCTTGGATGTGGCTCAGCCTAGAAATTTAAATAATCTTGATGTTCATCTCTCCTGCGATATTTGTGATGTGGATAGTGTCAGAGAGGCTTTTGATTCGTTTAAGCCGGATTATGTCTTTCACCTCGCAGCACGTACAGATCTCCGGGGCAAAAGTTTGGACGATTATCCCGAAAACATTGTAGGTGTCGAGAACTTGTGCTCGGTACTGTCTTCGGTGGACTACGTTAAGCATGCAGTCTTCGCTTCCAGTATGTTGGTTTGTAAAGCAGGTCACATACCATCGTCAATAGAGGATGTTTCCCCAACTACAGTTTATGGGGAGAGTAAGGTCCAGGGGGAGAGCATTGTTAAGAGATGGATTGATCGCATGCCTAGATGTTCTATTGTAAGGCCTACATCTATTTGGGGGCCTTGGTTCGGAGAACCGTACCGTAACTTCTTTGATATAGTACTTGCTGGTCGATATATTAGAATTGGCAAAAAATCGAGTACAAAGACGTATGGATATGTCGAAAACTGTGTGAATCAGATGATTTCAATTTCTCAGCAGCCAAATAATGCGGTCGAATATTATTACATAGGTGATGCAAAGCCTTTGAATGTAGATGGATGGAGTTTGAGTATCGCATCGCTTGCAGGCGTTAGACGTCCAGTTAAAGCACCGATGTTTTTTTTCTATTTCTTGGCGTTGATTGGTGATGTTTGTAACTCAGTAGGATTGAGATTTCCGTTTACTAGTTTTCGTCTGAAGAATATGACAACTGATAATGTCGTCGATTGTTCTCCAGCCGAGAAGTCAAATTCTTATCCTGTTGTGGATAAGCAGGAAGGTATTAAAAAGACGCTGTCATGGCTAAAGAATTCCTCGGCCAATTAATAACTTAGCTGGCCGATATTGCGTTGGGTTACGTTCTAAGATTCGTTCACGTTTTTGGTTTTCTGAATGTTTATAGCGTCTTTATCCAGCGCCTGAGTATGGGCTGGTTTGATCGTCGAATAACGAAACTTTACTGTGCTTGCGCCGGAGAGCCCTTGAATTTCAAATTTTGTAATTTCTCAAGACTTTTCAGTGTGTCAAGATCATGCTAAAGTTATTGGTGTTGCTGAAGATTTGTTCGTGGCGGTCTTGAATCCCGCGGTCGGACCTAGTAGCTTCTTGTAAGCGTTCATGGGTAGAGGCTTACAGAGCCAGCGTTGACTATATACTTGTATTTCTAGAGCCATTATTTATCAGTAAATATAATCGAATGGTTTCTAGGATGAGTTTTTTTGAAGTAAGATTTATGTGTTAAAGGGTTATGCCGCATGAATAGCGTTCTTAAAAATGTAGCGGCAAATTTTTTGGGGCAGGGTTGGGCTGCTCTTATGGGTATCTGTTTCGTACCCTTGTATCTTAAGTTTATTGGTATTGAGGGTTACGGGTTAATAGGCTTTTTCGTAATTCTATCTTCTGCTATGTCGATGCTTGATGGCGGATTTGGTGCTGTGGCAACTAAAGAGGCCTCTGTTTATGAGTCGGCTTCGTCGCTGGAAAAGAAAAAAGTTATTCTATTGTTGAGAAGTGTTGAGTGGGTTTTTTGGGGTATTGCACTCACTGCTGGTGCGGTGGTGATATTGTTAGCGCCGCTGATTTCCAATTATTGGTTGGATATAAGTCCTGATAAGCTGGATTCTGTGACTCAATCGTTAAGAGTAATGGGTGGGGCGCTTGTTCTTCAGTTTCCTATAGCATTTTACTATGGTGCTCTTACAGGTCTTCAAAAGCAGGTTGAATTAAATATTGCAACTTCCATCTTTGCGACTTTCCGTTCGGGTGGAACGGTGTTGGTCTTGTGGCTGGTTTCTCCAACGGTTGAATGGTTTTTTATTTGGCAGTGCGTAATAAATCTTTTGACTGTTTTTATTTTGCGTATTCAACTCATTCGCGAGTTGGCAGGCTGGACGGATTCTATTTCTTTCTCTCTTGATACGCTTCGCCGCCTTCGAGGTTTTGCAGTGGGAGTAGGGGCGACGAATGCACTTGCGTTTCTACTGATGCAAGCGGATAAGATAGTTTTGTCAAAGACGTTGTCATTAACAGATTTTGGTTATTACATGCTCGCTTGGACGCTGGGTACGATCGCTTTCAGGCTTATATCTCCAGTTTTCAATGCTTATTACCCGAAGATAGTGGCATCTGTTGCTTCTGGTAATGCCGTAGAGGCATTTGGCTATTATATTAGGGCGAGTCAAATACTGTCGATGTTGGTAATACCGTTTTCTGTATGGATTGCATTTTACAGTCATCAGGTGCTTTCGTTATGGACGCAGGATCAACATATCGCCGCTGCGGCGAGTGGGCCCTTGATGATACTGGTTCTCGGCACCATGATTCATTCATTCATGAATATGCCTTATGCATTGCAATTAGCTCACGGATGGACGCGTTTCAGCGTCTGGCAAAACTTTATAGCTGCCGTTCTTGTGGTTCCATTAACGTATTATTTGGCTGCCTCTTATGGGTTGGCGGGCAGTGCTTGGCCTTGGCTATTATTGAATATCGGTTTTTTTACCTTCTGTCCTCCGATTGTCTTTAAGAAGTTAAATATTAAACCTGCGAAGACCTGGTACATAGACGCCATTTTTATTCCGTTTGTTATTTCGGTTTCGCTACTCTATTTTTTTAAAAGCGTTTTTGATCTGCTAGCTATCGATAATCCCGTTGTGATGTTGTTGTCGCTAGGGATAACTTATATTGCAGTGGCACTTCGTTTGTTTGTTTTTAGTGTTGATATTCGAAAGATAACGTGGCGAAATGCGGTGTGATATAGATTTTACATAAATGATAGGCTTACTTTGATAAGTAGTCGTTCGAAATTTAATGCAATGCAAGCTCGATTTTAAACAGATTGGGCTTTGTTTTCTTTCGGGAACAGACATATGCGAGTTGCGTTCGATCACCAAATATTCTCATTGCAAAATTATGGGGGGATCTCTCGTTATTTTGCTCGTATCGCCGAGCAGATGGTTAGCGCGGGTAATGATGTGGGTATTTTCTCACCTCTTCATCGCAATGCCTATCTGAAGGAGTTACCCGAGGGAATTGTTCGTGGCCGCTGGATGGAAAAGTACCCGCCTCATACGGCTCGGCTGATACTCGCTTACAACCGCCTTAAAGGGCGGTCGGAAATGAGTCGTTGGCAGCCTCAGATAGTGCATGAGACCTATT
Source organism: Pseudomonas sp. W22_MBD1_FP4 (assembly GCF_052113765.1). Taxonomy (NCBI): domain Bacteria; kingdom Pseudomonadati; phylum Pseudomonadota; class Gammaproteobacteria; order Pseudomonadales; family Pseudomonadaceae; genus Pseudomonas; species Pseudomonas sp. W22_MBD1_FP4. The sequence goes on from NZ_JBGQOI010000007.1 coordinate 74,088, forward strand.
ACAGTCGCCGCCCAAGTTTTATCTCGGAGAAGTGCCCGGTCGTACTAACGGTTTACGATATGATCCATGAATTGTATCCCGAAAGCTTTTCATCTCAAGATAAAACGACCGCGCTCAAGCAGCAGGCTGTCGAGCGTGCTGACCACGTTATTTGCATTTCGGAAAGCACACGTCAGGACCTTATGCGGTTGTTTGCAGTCCCCGAGAGTAAGTTGTCAGTCGTTCATTTAGGCTTTGAGCAATTTAAAAAAGTTACCGGAAAAAAATATTGTAATTTATCCAGGCCCTATTTGCTTTATGTCGGCGCACGCTACGCTTACAAAAATTTCGCCGGATTGCTCCGTGCCGTAGCACGCTCCAAGCGATTAAAGTCCGATTTTGATATTGTCGCTTTTGGCGGCGGAGAGTTTTCTCAAGACGAACAGGCGTTGATGCAAAGTCTTGGTTTTAGTGCGGGTCAGGTGCGGCAGATCGGCGGTGATGATGCGTTGCTGGGGCAGCTCTATGAGGGTGCAAAGGCCTTTGTTTATCCTTCTGTTTATGAGGGCTTCGGTCTTCCACCTTTAGAGGCAATGGCGCACTCTTGTCCTGTTGTCAGCAGCAGCACCAGTTCCATGCCTGAGATCATCGGCAATGCGGGGGCTTTTTTTGACCCCGGTAATGATGACGAAATGGCTGTGGCGATAGAGAGAGTGGTTTATTCTGACAGCGAAGTTGCGAGGTTGGTTGGGCTCGGTCTTGAGCGCTTAAACCATTTCTCATGGCAGCGGTGTGGCCAGGAAACATTATCGATCTATAATTCATTACAAAGGTAATACTTTGGAATACTCAGAAAAAACCGCCCTGATTTGCGGTGTGAGCGGCCAGGATGGTGCTTATCTCGCGAGGCTGTTGCTTAGCAAGGGCTATACCGTCTGGGGTACTTCTCGGGATGCGCAGGGATCTTCATTCGTCAACCTCAAGCGACTGGATATCTTTCCTCGGGTGAAACTTCTGTCGATGGTGCCTGAAGACTTTCGAAGCGTTTTCATGGCTCTTAAGCGCAGTCAGCCTGATGAAGTCTATTATCTGGCGGGGCAGTCGTCGGTTGGTTTGTCTTTTGAGCAGCCCGCCGAAACGATCCAGAGTATTACCTTGGGTACGCTCAATATGCTTGAGGCCTGCCGGATGACAGAGCGTCCGATTCGCTTTTATCAAGCAGGATCAAGTGAGTGTTTTGGGGATACCAACGGTGAGCCCGCCGCTGAGGGGATGGCGTTCCACCCTCGTAGCCCTTATGCAGTGGCTAAGTCTTCGGCGTTCTGGTTGGTCGATAACTATCGTGAAGCTTATAATCTCTTCGCCTGTACAGGGATCTTGTTTAATCACGAATCTCCATTGCGCCCCTCTAGATTTGTAACACAAAAAATTGTCACGACAGCGAAACGAATTGCTGCTGGCTCTGATGAGCGATTAACTCTTGGACGCCTGGATATCGCTCGAGATTGGGGGGCCGCCTCAGAGTATGTCGATGCGATGTGGAGGATGCTGCAGTGTGATGAGCCGAGCGATTTTGTGATAGCCACGGGTCAAACCCATACGCTTGAAACCTTTGTTGCTGAGGCGTTTACACAGTTGGGCCTCGATTGGAAGGCTTATGTCGATCAATCCACTGAATTTTTCAGGCCTACTGATCTATTGGTCAGTCGAGCTTGCCCCGCTAAGGCCGAGCAGGTCTTGGGGTGGAAAGCCCAGTCGACGATGCCTGATGTCATTACCAGCATGTTAAATGCGATTTAATAGTAAATCTAAGAATTTTAGGACGTAGATATGACCCTGAAAAAAGCGTTAATTACTGGGATCACTGGCCAAGATGGCTCGTACTTGGCTGAACTTTTGCTGGAAAAAGGCTATGAAGTTCACGGCATCAAACGACGCGCATCGTCCTTCAATACGCAGCGTGTTGATCATATCTATCAGGATCCGCATGTTGATAATCAGCGTTTTATCTTGCATTACGGGGACCTTACTGACTCGTCGAACCTGACTCGTATTATTCAGGAAGTTCAGCCCGACGAGGTTTACAATCTGGGGGCACAGTCACATGTGGCTGTGAGCTTTGAGTCGCCGGAATACACTGCTGATGTCGATGCGATGGGTACGCTGCGAATTCTTGAGGCCATTCGTTTGCTTGGGCTTGAGAAAAAAACCCGTTTCTACCAAGCCTCAACCTCTGAACTCTATGGCTTGGTACAAGAGACCCCACAAAAGGAAACCACCCCTTTTTATCCACGGTCGCCGTACGCCGTTGCCAAACTTTATGCCTACTGGATCGTGGTTAATTACCGCGAAGCCTATGGCATGCACGCATGTAACGGGATTCTTTTCAATCACGAGTCGCCACGACGTGGTGAGACTTTCGTGACCCGTAAAATCACTCGTGGCTTGGCAAATATTGCTCAGGGACTTGAGCAGTGTCTCTACATGGGCAACATGGACGCGCTTCGCGATTGGGGTCACGCGAAAGACTATGTTCGTATGCAATGGATGATGCTGCAACAAGATGTTCCCGAAGATTTTGTTATCGCAACCGGCGTTCAGTACTCGGTGCGTGAGTTCATTCGCTGGTCTGCCGCTGAACTGGGACTGACCTTGCGTTTTGAGGGCACTGGCGTAGATGAGCGGGGCATCGTGGAATCTATTGTTGGCGACAAGGCACCTGCGCTGAAAGTCGGAGATGTACTGGTTAGTGTCGACCCGCGCTATTTCCGCCCCGCTGAAGTTGAAACGCTGCTTGGCGACCCTACCAAAGCGAAAACAAAGCTGGGTTGGGTGCCAGAAATTACCGCCCAGGAGATGTGTGCTGAAATGGTTCGCGAAGACTTGAAAGTCGCCCAGCGTCACGCGCTGCTGAAGAATCATGGTTACGATTTGCCGGTGTCGTTGGAGAATTAATATGTCACGTCAATTGAGCGAATGTGTTTTTGTTGCTGGCCACAAGGGGATGGTAGGTTCGGCCATTGTTCGACGCCTGCGAGCGTTGGGTTACACCAATATTGTGACCCGCGACAGGGCTCAATTGAATCTGTTGGATCAGCTTGCGGTAATGAATTTTTTTGCTGAGACCAAGATAGAGCAAATCTATATGGCCGCTGCCAAGGTGGGTGGCATTCATGCGAACAACACCTACCCGGCTGAGTTTATCTACGAAAACCTTATGATGCAGGCAAACGTCATCCATGCTGCGCATCAGCACGACGTGCAAAAAATGCTATTCCTCGGTTCGTCGTGTATTTATCCCATTAACGTCAAGCAACCGATGCCTGAAGAGGCGCTCTTGACGGGAACGCTTGAGCCTACCAATGAGCCTTATGCCATTGCGAAGATTGCCGGGATCAAGCTATGTGAGAGTTATAATCGCCAATATGGACGCGATTATCGCAGTGCTATGCCTACTAACTTGTACGGTCCTAATGACAACTTCCACCCGCAGAACTCCCATGTAATACCCGCACTCTTGCGTCGCTTTCACGATGCAGTCGAAGAAGGCGTTGAAGAGGTTGTTATATGGGGTAGTGGTTCGCCGATGCGTGAATTCCTGCATGTGGATGATATGGCCAGTGCGTCGGTCCACGTCATGGAGTTGGATCAGAACCAGTATGGCGCCTATACCCAACCGATGCTTTCTCATATCAACGTAGGTACGGGCGAAGACTGCACCATTCGCGAACTGGCTCAAACCATCGCGAAGGTTACTGGGTTCAAGGGGCGCCTAAGCTTTGACAGCACAAAGCCAGACGGGCCGCCAAGGAAACTGATGGATGTTTCGCGTCTTGAGCGATTGGGGTGGCGTGCGAGCATCAGCCTCGAAGAGGGGCTTCGCGACGCATACGCCTGGTTCTCCGAGAACGCCTTGCACGCTCGCTCGCGCTAGCCTTTGTTGCTTGGGGGTGGCTCGTCGGCTTGCGCATTTTTTTCAAATGGCGCCGGCACCGTAAAGTTCAGGTTTCAGGCGTTGACCTGGTCCACTTTTAGTGGCTATTAGTGAGCGCGCTTATGTTGCGGCGTCGATCTCGGCCTTAAGGATGTTTGAATGTTTCTTCCAGTAATCATGGCGGGTGGCTCAGGTACCCGGCTATGGCCACTCTCCCGTCAATTGAACCCCAAGCAGTTTCTCCCCTTGGTGGATGCCGATATGACGATGCTCCAGGCCACTATCAAGCGCCTTGATGGGCTTGAGCATGGGGCGCCGCGATTGATTTGCAACGAACATCATCGCTTTCTGGCTGCCGAACAACTTCGGCAGTTGGGTCTGGACGACGCGAACATCATCCTTGAACCGGTAGGCCGCAACACTGCCCCAGCTATTACACTGGCAGCCCTGCAGGCACTCGCTGAGCAGGATGATCCAATCATGCTCGTCTTGGCGGCTGATCACTTGATTCAAGATGTCGAGGCGTTCCAGAGAAGCATCGCTACGGCGCTTGCGCTGGCGGAGTCTGGCAAGTTGGTCACCTTCGCCATTACGCCTACGTGCCCTGAGACGGGGTATGGCTATCTTCAGCTGGGTGCGCCTGTTGGATCGGGAGGGTTCAAGGTCAGTCGTTTCGTTGAAAAACCTGACTTGGTTACCGCTCAGTCCTACCTCGCTCAGGGCGATTACTTCTGGAATAGCGGCATGTTCATGTTTAGAGCCAGTCGCTATATTCAGGAGTTGGAAAAATTTCAACCGGAAATTGTGTCGGTATGTCGGGAAGCCTTGGCGGGTGGGCAACAAGATATGCATTTTACTCGGGTCGACAGTGCCATTTTCGCGACCAGCCCTGATGTCTCCATTGACTACGCAGTGATGGAGAAGACTTCAGACGCCGTCATGGTTCCTTTAGATGCCGGCTGGAGTGATATCGGGTCCTGGTCTGCTCTTTGGGAGGCAGGCGAGAAAAATGCAGACGGTAATCTGTTCAAAGGTGACGTGTTGTCTGAGAAAACCTCCGGCAGCTACGTTCATGCCACACATCGTTTGGTCACCACTGTTGGTGTAAATGACCTGATTATCGTGGAGACCAAGGACGCAGTCCTCGTTGCACACAAAGATCAAGTTCAGGAAGTTAAGAAAATCGTTGATCAACTCAAGGCGGGCAAACGCCACGAGCATACCGACCATCGCGAGGTCTATCGCCCTTGGGGTTTTTACGACTCTATTGATAGTGGCGAGCGCTATCAGGTCAAAAGAATTACCGTAAAACCAGGCGAGAAGCTCTCAGTGCAGATGCACCATCACCGCGCGGAGCACTGGGTGGTTGTCAGCGGTACTGCCCGCGTGACTAATGGTGATAAGACGTATCTCGTTACCGAGAACCAATCTACATTTATCCCTATTGGACAGATTCATGCACTGGAGAACCCTGGAATCATTCCGCTAGAACTGATTGAGGTTCAGTCGGGATCTTACTTGGGAGAGGATGATATTGTCCGGTTTGAAGATGTTTACGGCCGTGTAAAGGGTTGATGTGTTGAAAATTTCGATTATCACGGTCTCCTACAACAGCGAAAAAACGATCAGGGATACTATTGAGTCCGTATTGGCTCAGACGTATTTGAATATCGAATATATAGTTATAGATGGTGGTTCCAAGGACAATACGATGGGTATTGTTGGTGAATATGCTGCGTCTATCGCAACCATCGTGAGTGAGCCGGATCGCGGCATATACGACGCTATGAACAAAGGTATCGCGTTGGCCACGGGTGATGTTATCGGCATTCTCAACTCCGACGATTTCTATGAAAGTCCTACATCGTTAGAGAGCGTTGCAGCCGCGTTTCGTCTGAATCCAGAAAGTGCGCTCGTCTTTGGTGATGTTGTTTTTGTAAATCCTGAGGACTTGCAGCGGGTCACGCGTGTCTATAGCGCTTCACATTTTCGCTCGTGGAAGCTGCGGTTTGGGTGGATGCCTCCCCATCCAGGTACATTTGTACGCAAAGAGGCTTACGCCGACGTTGGCGCTTATTCCATGTTGTACGCCATCTCCGCAGATTACGAGATGTTTGTTCGCCTGCTCCTGATTAAAAAACTCAGATTTTCGCATATTGATAAGGTCCTGGTTCGCATGCGCTCGGGCGGCGTCAGTACCTCCGGTATAAAAAGTAGTCTGAAACTAAATCGGGAAATTGTTCTGGCGTGCAAGCGTAATGGGATATACACCAACTTGCTTATGGTGCTGAGTAAAATTCCATTCAAATTGCTGGAATACCTAAAGCGCTCGGGGACAAAGAACTGATGGACCATATCTTTATTACCGGAGCTACCGGTTTTTTGGGTAAAGATCTGATCCGCCGTTTGCAATCAGATAAGAAGTATCGCCTGTCTGCCTCCGTGCGTACCGCCGCGACAAGGTTAGATAGCGACGTTTCGGCCCATGTCATGGGCGATATTGATTCGACGACCGCATGGGGGCAGGCATTGGCGGGTGTGGATGTTGTTGTCCACTGCGCTGCTCGTGTGCACATAACGACCGACGATTCTGCTGATCCGCTACAAGCTTTTCGTGACATCAATGTTAAAGCTACCTTGCACCTGGCAAGGGAGGCCGCCGCCGCCGGCGTTCGCCGTTTTGTCTTTATCAGTTCGATCAAGGTCAACGGTGAAGTGTCGCCGGCTGGCACACCGTTCTGCGCCGATGATGAGCCGAACCCGGCTGACGCGTATGGCCTGTCTAAATGGGAAGCCGAAAAGGGGCTTCTACTACTCGCTGAGGCCGTCGAGATGGATATCGTCATCATCCGGCCAGTGCTTATCTATGGCCCCGGAGTAAAAGCAAACTTTTTGAACATGATGCGTTTTCTGTCCAAGGGAATCCCGTTGCCTTTGGGCGCCATACATAACAAACGCAGCCTTGTCGCGCTTGAAAACGTATCGGATCTGATTGTTACTTGCCTGGATCACCCTGCTGCCAGCAATCAAGTCTTTCTCGTCAGTGACGGTGAAGACCTTTCTACGACTGAACTATTGCGCAGGTTGGCACATGCATTACACGCACCCGCCCGCTTGATTCCCATTCCTTCGCGCTTTTTGACGTTCGTCGCTAAGCTATTCCGCATGTCGGGGCTCTCTCAGCGCCTGTGCGGAACGCTGCAGGTCGATATTCGCAAGACCCGCTCGCTGTTGGGGTGGGCACCTCGTGTCAGCGTTGATCAAGCTCTGAATGGCGCAGCTCGACATTATCTGGATACGAATAAACGATGAATTTTCTCTGGTTGCTCCCTGTCCTGGCGGGCATTTCCCTTCTGTTGACGTGGCAGCTGCGCCGTTATGCATTGTCAGCAAGCTTGATCGATACTCCGAACGCCCGTAGCTCACATTCAGTACCCACGCCCAGAGGCGGTGGCGTCGCGATTGTGATCAGCTTTCTCGCTGCTGTGCCTGTGCTCGCTTTTGCGGACCTTATTCCCTGGTCATGGGCGTGGGGCATGTTGGGGGCTGGCCTGGGCGTTGCCGTTCTGGGGTTCATGGATGACCACGGGCATATCGCAGCGCGCTGGCGCTTGCTTGGCCATTTCCTTGCAGCGGTATGGGTATTGTTTTTCCTTCAAGGCCTGGCGCCGCTAAAGATCTTCGGGCATTTGATTGACCTGGGTTGGCTAGGCAACTTCCTGGCTGTGCTTTATTTGGTGTGGTTACTAAATCTCTACAACTTCATGGACGGTATCGATGGTATTGCAAGCATCGAGGCGTTGTGTGCTTGCCTGGGAATGTGTGTCGTTTATGGCGTGGCGGGGCATGCACAACTGGTCTGGACGCCGCTGGTGTTCAGCATGGCGGTAGTAGGTTTTTTGTATTGGAACTTCCCTCCTGCGCGAATCTTCATGGGCGATGCAGGGAGTGGTTTTATCGGCATCATACTGGGGGCGTTTTCTTTACAGGCGTGTCTTATATCGCCTCAGTTGTTCTGGGCATGGCTGATAATGCTGGGTGTGTTTATTGTCGATGCTACCTTTACGTTGATACGTCGGCTGTTGCGTGGGGACAAGGTTTACGAAGCGCATCGCAGTCACGCCTATCAGTTTGCTTCCCGGCAGATCGGCAGGCACCGGCCGGTCACGCTGGCTGTTGCGTGTATTAATATTTTCTGGCTCCTTCCGGTGGCCCTGGCTGTAGTGTTGCTTGATTTAGATGGGGTTCTAGGCTTGGTTGTTGGTTATGTACCGTTGGTCTGGTTGGCAATAAAGTTTAATGCGGGTTCTTTAGAGCCAGCCAATACGCCCTGATTGTCATTAAGGCGCAGATGCGAATTAAGGTAGTCTGATAATGAGGCCACCCCTGCCTTTTTTCAGGCAGATGTAACTTTGGAGAGTAAGGATGGATCGGCTGCGCACGCTGCTACTTGGCCTACCAAGGCGTTATAAGCGCGTTCTACAGGTGCTGACTGACATCGTTGTGGTGTGGGCCGCGTTGTGGATGGCTTTTGTCGTGCGCCTGGGCATCGACGAGATGATCAATCCGGTCAGACAGCATTTATGGCTGTTCATTGCCGCGCCTATCGTTGCCATTCCCTTGTTTGTGCGATTCGGTATGTACCGGGCGGTTATGCGTTATTTCGGTAATGATGCGCTGATCGCGATCATCAAAGCAGTCAGCCTGTCATCGTTGATCCTGGCGCTGGTGGTTTACTGGTATAGCAACCATCAGAACGTCGTCCCGCGTTCGATTGTTTTCAATTATTGGTGGCTAAGCCTGATCATGATTGGCGGCCTGCGCCTGGGGATGCGTCAATATTTCCTTGGGGATTGGTTCACCGCCACCCAGCATGTGCCGTTTACCAATCGTGATGACGGCTTGATCAAAGTCGCTATCTACGGTGCTGGGTCTGCCGGTAACCAATTGGTCGCCGCATTGCGCATGGGGCGTGTCATGCGTCCTGTGGCGTTTATCGACGACGATCCCGGGATTTCTGATCGTGTTATCTCGGGTTTGCATGTTTATAAACCCCGGCATATTCAACAAATGATCGACGCGACAGGTGTTCAGGAAATTCTCTTGGCCATCCCCTCGTCCAATCGTGGTCGGCGGCGTGAAATCCTGTCCTTTCTTGAAGGTTTCCCTCTGCACGTTCGCAGTGTTCCCGGCTTCATGGATCTGGCCAGCGGACGCGTCAAGGTCGACGATATCCAGGAGGTCGATATTGCAGACTTGCTAGGACGTGATGCAATCCCAGCCCAAGGCGAACTGCTTGAACACTGTATTAAAAGTCAAGTTGTACTGGTTACGGGGGCAGGTGGGTCAATTGGTTCAGAACTCTGCCGGCAGATTATATCCCTCAAACCTACGACGTTATTATTGTTCGACCATAGCGAATTTAACCTGTACACCATTTTGTCTGAGTTGGAACAACGTATTACTCGCGAATCTTTGCCGGTAAAACTTTTGCCGATACTCGGTTCAGTACGTAACCAAGGCAAGTTGCTCGATGTTATGAAAACCTGGCATGTAGACACTGTCTATCATGCAGCTGCTTACAAGCATGTGCCGATGGTAGAGCACAATATCGCTGAAGGTGTGTTGAACAATGTCATCGGCACGCTCAATACGGCGCAAGCTGCACTTCAGTCTGGCGTGGCCAACTTTGTATTGATTTCGACTGACAAGGCCGTACGTCCAACTAACATCATGGGGAGCACCAAACGGCTGGCGGAATTGACGCTGCAAGCCCTGAGTCGAGAACTCGCCCCGGTATTGTTCGGCGATAAGGCGAATATCTCCCGCGTCAACAAAACCCGCTTCACTATGGTTCGCTTCGGCAACGTGCTGGGCTCCTCGGGCTCAGTCATTCCGTTGTTTCACAAACAGATCAAATCCGGTGGTCCCCTGACGGTTACCCATCCGAAAATCACGCGGTATTTCATGACGATCCCGGAGGCGGCCCAACTGGTCATTCAAGCTGGGTCCATGGGGCAGGGTGGGGATGTATTCGTGTTGGACATGGGCGAGCCGGTGAAAATTGTCGAGCTCGCAAAAAAGATGGTGCATCTATCCGGGCTCAGTGTGCGTTCTGACGAGAACCCTCAAGGTGACATCTCGATCGAGTTCACCGGCCTGCGCCCCGGCGAAAAGCTTTACGAAGAGTTACTCATCGGCGACAACGTGGTCGCCACTCAACACCCCATGATCATGAGCGCCAACGAAGATCATCTGTCTTGGGAAGTGCTTAAAGGCAAGCTCTCGGACTTATTGGCTGCCGTGGATCAAGACGACTACGCCCGCGTCCGTCAACTCCTGCGCGACACCGTCAGCGGCTACTCCCCAGACGGAGAGATCGTCGATTGGATTTACCAGCAACGCCGTCTCGAGCCTTGATTTAATACTCTGTTACTCAACCGTTTTTGACGAATTTCCAACATCACCTACGTTTGAAAAGCAGCTTCGGAAAAGCTGCTTTTCTTTCAACGATGTCATGGAGCGTCACCAATGCAGAACACCTACATCTCTTCGCTGATTTTCGCCGTTCTTACAACCCTCTCCGTCGCCAGCACCGCGGCCCCTTCCATCAAGCCTGAAGCCCCAACCCCTATCAGCGCTCAGATGGCCAAGGCCGAGCAATCCGCCAAGGTCAACCTTAACGCCGCAGACGCCGAGACCCTGCGTCGGGATCTGTTCGGTATTGGCGCTGCCAAAGCCAAGGCAATCATCGCCTACCGCGAAAGCAATGGCCCATTCACGGCGGTGGATGAGTTGCTGGAAGTGAAGGGTATCGGCAAGGCGCTGTTGGAGAAGAACCGCGACAGGCTGGTGATCAACTAAACCCCAAGGGGCCGGTCATTGATCGGCCTCTTTCTTCTGTTAGTTCCGCGCTTCACGTTCCCCCGCACCACATCTATGTTCCACCTCACCAATTGTGGGTCTTAGACTCTCCTGGCAAGGACTTATGCGCCTACCAGTGTCGACATCTTCCCCAGCCTCTCTGCGCCGCAACGCCCATCTCCCAGCGCCGTTTCAATTTGCTCAAGTCTTACGTCGATAGGGTTCGTTATCGCACTGGGCTGGTCGCTCAGATCTATTTCGGAAAACATTGTTGGCAGCGGGAAGCCGTGGTCCGGGGGAGGACATGTGCCGTTCCGACAGGTAGTTGTCGACAAATACATCCAGCGGTCTTTGCTGACTGAACAGGTTGTCGCGATGGGCGTCCAGGTCCGCAGCTGATCTGTGAAGGCCGGGCGCTTCCTTGATGATGCATGGGTGAGTTTGGGTTTTGTGACGATGTAAACAACGTATAAGGCGGCTCAAGCCACAGGCTGGCATTTTAACCAACCTTAACTTTTTACACCCATATCGCCCGTTCTGGAGGTTGGCATGAAACGTGATTACCTCCAGACAGAAGATTGTTCAACAATCATGAGGCGATGATGACACCCAATATGTCTTTAGCAGACCAGATTGCTTTGGAGCTGCGTGCCGACATCATCAGCGGGCGGTTATTGCCGGGTATGGCCCTGGTCGAGGCGGATTTGGTCACGGCCTACAGTGCGTCGCGCAATACGATTCGCGAAGCCCTCCACCGTTTGGGGCAGGAGGGCTTGACCCGTTATGTGCGCAACAAGGGTGTGATGGTCCGGCGATTGGAGCGGGAGGAAGTTCGCGATCTATTTGTTGTCCGCCGCACACTGGAATTGCAGGCCATCGCACAAAGCAAAGCGTTGACGGACGATCAATCTGAACGCATGCAAAACGCCATCGACGCCACTACCCTGGCCCGTGAGCGCGAAGATTGGCGTGCCGTGGCCACCCACAGTTTGTTGTTCCATCAGCACATCGTCGGGTTGATGCGCAGCCCCTTGTTCGATGAGTTTTTCGCCCGGGTCATCGCCCAGCTACGCCTCGTGTTTTGTGCGGCGCCCGATGAGCAGCGTTTTCAGTCACCTTGGCTTGAGCGTGACCGCGAGATTTACGCGTTATTGGTCCAGGCGAACAAACACGCGGCAGGGGAGGCGATGAGCCTGTACCTGGAAGATTCCGAACGCCTGTCGTTGGCGTTGTTTACCCACCCCTGATCGAGGATTTGCACCATGTACAAAGATTATCCGGCCGCTTATCAGGTCAGTAAAGGCTCGGCGCTGCAGGTCGACACGGCGTTTTACGAGCGCATTCGTGACCGGGCGGATCAACGCACCTTGATCGAACAGTTTGAGGTGCCTATTCGAACAGGCAGGGCCTGGAAGGTGCCGGCGGGGCATGTGTTTCGCGTTACTACGCCAGTGGGCCCGCAGGTGGGTGACTTTAATGTCTGGAACGCCCACGACCCGCGGGAACGTCTTTGGGCGGCGCGCACCCGCCAATTGCAGGGCGCCCATGTCAGCACCCATGACCGATTGTGGTCGAACCTGCCGTTTCTGCGACCGTTGGTGACCATCACCGATGACAGCCTGGCCAGTTATGGTATCGACGAGCACGGCGGGCGCCTCCACGACTTACTCGGCACGCGCTGCGATCCCTACGTGAACCGGATGCTGACCGGTGAGGATTTCCATCACCACTGCCATTCGAACCTCACTCGCGCGGTGCTGCCCCACGGTCTTACGGAATTCGACGTGCATGACGTGTTGAATATTTTCCAGTGCACCGGCCTGAATCACGACGACATGTACTTCATGAAGGCGTGTCCGGCGCAGAAGGGTGATTACCTGGAGTTCTTTGCGGAGATTGATTTGCTGTGTGCACTGTCGACCTGCCCGGGTGGAGATCTGTCGCTGCCGATGTGGGGGCCGGACGCACAGGATCCGCTGACGGTATGTCGTCCGCTGGGCGTAGAGATCTACAAGTTGGAGGATCAATTGCTGAGCGGCTGGAGCCAGCCGGAGCGTGCTGCCTACAAGGGGCAGCACGGGTTGCATATTGCCAAGGCGGATTGGGAGTAAGCCTAACTAGCGATCCTGCGAATCCTTGGCGTCCGCCTGGGCGTTGCGTTCGGCCACGCGTTTGCGTTGCTCGTCGGTGAGTTCCACCTTGTTGGCGCTGTCTCGCAGCATCATCAGCCCACCGACGATCGACCCAATCGCGACCACCATAATCAACCACGCATACCACGGCATAAGGCTCTCCTTGAGGCAGATTGCTGTGGGAGAATTTTCCCACGGTAATAACTGCTTTGAGTTACGGGCTTTCTGAGTAGTTCAGTGTAAGCCCGTTCTGCCTCGTAAACCTTAGAGCCCAGTCAACATTGCGTCCGCTGGCGCATCGGCACGGTCTTGTGCGGTCAGTTGGAAGTAGATGAAACCTACCGCCATAAAGCCCAGGAAGATCAAGCCGATGAGTGTGTTGAACCACGCCATGGCCACCAGGCACACCACCGCCAGCACCAACGCAATGCCTGGCACGATCGGGTAACCCGGCGCGCGGAAGGTGCGTTCCAGCAGCGGTTCGGTTTTACGCAGTTTGAATAGGCTGAGCATGCTCATGATGTACATGACGATGGCGCCGAAAACCGCCATGGTGATCATCGCTGCAGTCAGAGTCATGCCGCCCAGGTTGATCAGACCGTCGCTGTAGATGGCGGCGATGCCGACCACACCGCCGGCGATGATGGCCCGGTGCGGTGTCTGAAAACGCGACAGTTTGGCGAGGAAAGACGGTAAGTAACCGGCGCGAGCCAGGGCGAAGAACTGGCGCGAGTAGCCCAGGATAATGCCGTGGAAGCTCGCTACCAGGCCAAACAGGCCGATCCACACCAGCATGTGCAACCAGCCGGAGCTTTCGCCCACCACGGTTTTCATGGCCTGCGGCAGCGGGTCGTTGATGTTCGACAGGGTGCGCCAGTCACCCACTCCGCCGGCAAAGAACATCACGCCCATGGCCAGGATCACCAAGGTCAGGATGCCGCTGATGTAGGCCTTCGGAATGGTGCGCTTCGGATCCTTCGCTTCTTCAGCCGCCATGGCTGCGCCTTCGATGGCAAGGAAGAACCAGATCGCAAACGGAATTGCGGCAAACATCCCGGCAATCGCTGGGGCGCCAAAGGTATCGGAACCGGCCCATCCATTCAGGGCGAAATTACTGAAGCTGAATGCCGGGGCGACCACGCCCATAAACACCAGCAGCTCTGCGACGGCGAGCACGCACACGACCAGCTCAAAGGTCGCGGCGAGTTTCACGCCAAGGATGTTCAGGCCCATGAACACGATATAGGCACCGACGGCAGCGTGCTTCGGGTCCAGCGCAGGGAACTGCACATTCAGATAAGCGCCGATGGCCAAGGCAATGGCAGGCGGCGCGAAGACAAATTCGATCAGGGTGGCAAGACCGGCGATTAAACCGCCTTTCTCCCCAAATGCACGACGGCTGTAGGCAAACGGTCCGCCAGCATGGGGAATCGCGGTGGTCAGCTCGGTGAAACTGAAGATAAAGCAGGTGTACATTGCGGCGACCATCAACGAGGTCACCAGGAAGCCCAAGGTTCCGGCCACGCCCCAGCCATAGCTCCAGCCGAAGTATTCACCGGAGATCACCAGCCCGACGGCAATGCCCCATAAATGCAGGGTGCCTAGGGTGGGTTTGAGTTGTGTGTTCATGTGCTGCTCCCTGAACGGTTTGGAATGATTCAAGGTGTTGCAGCGGCCATGCCAGCTTGAGAATCATTGTCGTAAAGGCGCGCAACTGTCGTCTGGGGGATGGTTTGGCGTTTGAAATTTGCCGGTGTCGCACCAGATAGGTGCGGCGGTGACGGTGCCGACGCTATCGGGAGCAAGCCCCTCCCACAGGTTGACTGGCGCTCGGCATGACAACTCGGTCAAGTGTGGGAGGGGGCTTGCTCCCGATAGCGCCCGCCCAGACGCTGGAAGCCCGCAGTGTAAAACCCGCATAAAGCCACTCTTTACGCCTTCTTTACGCCCCGCCCGTACCCTCGCACTCGTTCCTTTACGCCACTCCTGCGGACAATTGCCCCACACGCGGCACTCGCCGCTGAACGGAGAGACTTCCATGAGTGTTCTGGACGGAGTGTCACTGCTATTGGCCGTGGCGCTGTTTATTTATCTGCTGGTTGCGCTGTTACGCGCGGATCGGAACTAGGAGCTGGCCATGCACAGTTATGACTATTGGCTGATCATCGCCTTCTTTGCCGTGGTATTGGTGCCGGCACCGTTCCTGGGGCGGTTCTATTACAAGGTGATGGAAGGCCAGCGCACGTGGCTGAGCCCGGTGCTCGGGCCTGTCGAAAAAGCCTGTTATCGCCTGTCGGGTGTCGACGCGCAGCAGGAGCAGAGCTGGCAGAAGTACATGCTGGCGTTGCTCGCATTCAACCTCGCGGGTTTCCTGCTGTTGTTCGCGATCCTGATGTTCCAGGACTATCTCCCGCTCAATCCGCAGAAATTGCCGGGGCAGGAGTGGACGCTGGCCTTCAACACTGCGGTCAGTTTCATGACCAACACCAACTGGCAGTCCTACAGCGGTGAGGCGTCACTGAGCTACCTCAGCCAGATGGCTGGCCTGACGGTGCAGAACTTCGTCAGTGCGGCCACTGGACTGGCAGTTCTGGTCGCTTTGTGCCGTGGGATCGGTCGCAAATCTGCCCAGACATTGGGGAATTTCTGGGTCGATATGACCCGCGCTACCCTCTACGGCCTGTTGCCGTTGTGCCTGGTGCTGGCGTTGTTCCTGGTGTGGCAGGGCGTGCCGCAGACGTTCGCCCATTACGTTGATGCCGTGACGATGCAAGGCGTGGATCAGGTGATCCCTCTGGGCCCGGCGGCCAGCCAGATTGCGATCAAGCAATTGGGCACCAACGGCGGTGGTTTTTTCGGCGTCAACTCGGCGCATCCCTTTGAAGACCCGACTGCCTGGGCCAACCTGTTTGAGGTGGCGTCCATCATCCTGATCCCGGTGGCGTTGGTATTCACCTTCGGTCATTACGTCAAAGACTTGCGCCAAAGCCGCGCCATTCTTGGCTGCATGCTGGCGCTGTTCCTGATCGGCGGCGCGACTTCACTGTGGTCCGAGTATCAGCCCAATCCGACCCTGAACAACCCGGCCGTAGAGCAAACCGCGCCGCTGGAAGGCAAGGAAGCGCGCTTCGGCACCACTGGCACGGTGCTGTGGTCGGTGACCACCACCGCGGCGTCCAACGGTTCGGTCAACGGCATGCAGGACAGCCTCAGCCCCCTCAGCGGGATGGTGGCGCTGGTCAACATGATGGTCGGCGAAGTGATCTTTGGCGGCGTCGGCGCCGGTATGTACGGGATGTTGCTTAACGTGTTGATCGCGGTGTTCCTGGCTGGCCTGATGATCGGCCGTACGCCGGAATACCTGGGCAAGAAACTCCAGGCCAAGGAAGTACAGTTGCTCGTCGTGACCTTGCTGGTGATGCCAGTCGGCGTGCTCGTGCTCGGCGCCATTGCCGCCAGCCTGCCAGGCCCGGCCGGCGCTATCAGTAACCCTGGTCCCCATGGCTTCAGCCAGTTGCTTTATGCCTACACCTCCGCCAGTGCCAACAACGGCTCTGCGTTTGGCGGCTTCAGTGCCAACACGCCGTTCCATAACCTGATGCTCGGCCTGGGCATGCTGATCGGTCGCTTTGGCTACATCCTGCCGGTACTGGCCCTGGCCGGCAGCCTGGCGATGAAAAAGAGCGCACCGATTGGCCAGAACAGCTTCCCCACCCACGGCCCGCTGTTCGTGACTCTGTTGACCGTAACCATCTTGCTGGTGGGCGGCCTGACTTTCCTGCCGACGCTGGCGCTGGGTCCTATCGCTGAACACTTGAGCATGGGCTTCTGAGAAGGGATATGAACATGAATATGCCTGCAAAAAACGCGGCCCCGGTCAAACCCCAGGAGCCTGCCAAAACCGCTATCTCTGCTCTGTGGCGCCCGGCGCTGGTCCAGGCGTTCGTCAAGCTGGACCCGCGCGAACTGAAACGCTCGCCGGTGATGCTGGTGGTCGAACTGACTGCGATCCTCACCACGGTGCTGTGCTTCGTGCCCGACACTTCCGTGCCGACCTTCGTTGCCGTGCAGATCGCCGTGTGGTTGTGGTTCACCGTGCTGTTCGCCAACTTCGCCGAAGCCTTGGCCGAAGGGCGAGGCAAGGCTCGCGCCGACAGCCTCAAGGCAGGCAGTGAAGGTCTGAGTGCTCGGCGCAAGGAAGCCGATGGCAGCTTCAAGGTCGTGCCGGCCACCAGCCTGCGTAAGGGTGATGTGGTGCGGGTTGCCGCAGGGGAAATGATCCCCGGTGACGGCGAGGTGATCGAAGGCATCGCGGCGGTTAACGAAGCGGCGATCACTGGCGAATCCGCCCCGGTGATCCGTGAGTCTGGCGGCGACCGCTCGGCCGTTACCGGCAACACCCGGCTGGTCTCGGACTGGCTGATGATCCGCATCACCGCCAACCCCGGTGAGTCCACCCTGGACCGGATGATTGCCTTGGTAGAAGGCGCCAAGCGCCAGAAGACCCCCAATGAAGTCGCGCTGGATATCCTGCTGATCGGCCTGACGCTGATCTTCCTGCTGGTGGTCGTAACGTTGCAGCCGTTCGCCCACTTCGCCAATGGCAGCTTGCCTTTGGTGTTTCTGGTCGCACTGCTTGTGACGCTGATTCCTACGACCATTGGCGGCTTGTTGTCGGCCATCGGCATTGCCGGCATGGACCGCCTGGTGCGCCTCAATGTGATCGCCAAGTCTGGCCGCGCGGTGGAAGCCGCCGGGGACGTACATGTGTTGCTGTTGGACAAGACCGGCACCATCACCTTTGGTAATCGCCGGTGTGCAGCGGTGGTCGCGGCGCCCGGGGTCAGCGGCCGCGAGGTGGCCGAAGGCGCGCTGTTCGCGTCCCTGGCGGACGACACGGCGGAAGGCAAATCCATCGTTGAATACCTGCGCGCCTTGCACCCTCAGGCCGAGCCTTCCCAGGACGAGTTGACCGCAGTGCCGTTCAGCGCTGAAACCCGCTTGTCCGGCGTTGACTTCCAGGGCCGCGTGTACCGCAAAGGCGCGGTGGATTCGCTGCTGGCATTTATCGGCCAGCAGCGTCAGGACCTTGCACCTGCGCTGTCGCGGGAAATCGACAAGATCGCCCAGAGCGGCGGCACGCCTTTGCTGGTGTGCGCCGATGGCAAGCTGCTTGGTGCGATTCATTTGAAGGACGTGGTCAAGCCCGGCATCCGCGAACGTTTCGCCGAGCTGCGCAAACTGGGCATCCGCACCGTGATGGTCACTGGCGACAACCCGCTGACGGCTGCTGCGATTGCCGCTGAGGCGGGCGTGGATGACGTGCTGGCCGAAGCCACGCCAGAGAAAAAACTCGCACGTATCCGTCATGAGCAGAACGACGGGCGCCTGGTGGCAATGTGCGGCGACGGCGCCAACGACGCCCCGGCACTGGCGCAGGCCGACGTGGGCATGGCGATGAACGACGGCACTCAAGCCGCCCGTGAGGCCGCCAACATGGTCGACCTCGACAGCGACCCTACCAAGCTGCTGGACGTGGTGCAGATCGGCAAGGAATTGCTGGTGACCCGTGGCGCGCTGACCACCTTTTCAATCGCCAACGATGTGGCCAAATACTTTGCGATTCTGCCGGCGCTGTTTGCCTCGATCTATCCGCAACTGGGCGTGCTCAACGTCATGCACTTGCAGAGTCCGCAGAGCGCGATCCTGTCGGCCATTGTGTTTAACGCGTTGATCATCGTGGTGTTGATCCCGTTGGCATTGCGCGGTGTGCGCGTGCAGGCAGCGAGTGCAGCAGCGTTGCTGCGGCGCAACCTGTTGATCTATGGCTTGGGTGGGTTGTTGGTGCCGTTCGTGGGTATCAAGGCCATCGACATGCTGTTGACCGCCCTGCACCTCGTATAGGCCAGACCTTGTAGTGAGCGGGCTTGCCCCGCGCTGGGCTGCGAAGCAGCCCCACTGCGACCAAGGTCGCTGTATCCAACGAATTGAGGAACCTGAAATGTCCAACATCATCCGTCCAGCCCTGAGCCTTTTAGTGCTCATGACCCTGATCACCGGCGTCGCCTACCCATTGGTGGTGACCGGCGTCGCCCAGGTGGCATTCCCCGATCAGGCCAACGGCAGCCTGGTACGCGACGCCGATGGTAAGGTGCGCGGGTCCAGCCTGATCGCCCAGGATTTTACCGGCGACAGCTGGTTTCACCCGCGTCCATCGGCGGGCGCCTTTGCGACGGTGTCCAGCAGCGCCAGTAACCTTGGCCCGAGTAACCCAGCGTTTGCCACCCGCGTATTCGATGACGCAAATAAACAGCTGGTGCCAGGTCAGGGCCCGGTACCTTTGGCCTCGCTGACTACCTCTGGCAGCGGTCTTGATCCACACTTGCCACCCCAGGCGATTGCCTATCAACTGGTGCGGGTAGCGGCGGCGCGGAATGTGCCGGTGTCGACCTTGCAACGGCTGTTGGATGAGCACATCGAAAGCCCATTGGTGGGGCCACCGGTAGTGAATGTACTGGCGCTGAACATGGCGCTGGAAAAACTCTGATCCCACAGTTGATCTTCACTTGCCCGATTACATCATCACCTGAAGGACACTGCCCGCATGAGCGACTCCGGCCGCGCCGATGCCCTGCTAGCTGATCTACCCCGTAATGGTCGTGGCCGGCTCAAAGTCTTCCTCGGTGCCGCACCCGGCGTAGGCAAGACCTACGCCATGCTGCAGGCGGCCCACACCCAACTGCGCCAAGGCGTCAAGTTGGTCGCCGGTGTGGTGGAAACCCACGGCCGCGCCGAGACCGAAGCCTTGCTCGCCGACCTGCCACAGCAACCGTTGCTGCGCAGCGAATATCGCGGTGTGATGCTCGAAGAAATGGACCTCGACGGCCTGCTCGCCGCCAAGCCCAAGCTGGTGCTGGTGGACGAACTGGCCCACAGCAACGCGCCCGGCAGCCGCCATGAAAAGCGCTGGCAAGATATTCAGGAACTGCTCGCTGCGGGCATCAACGTGTTTACCACGGTCAACGTTCAGCACTTGGAAAGCCTCAACGACCAAGTGCGCGGGATCACCGGCGTGCAGGTGCGTGAAACGCTGCCGGACTGGGTACTGCAAGAAGCCGACGAACTGCTGCTGATCGACTTGCCATCCCGCGAGCTGCTGGAGCGCCTGCGCGACGGCAAAGTCTATGTTCCGGAACAGGCCCGTGCGGCCATCGATGCGTTTTTCACCCAGACCAACCTGATGGCCCTGCGCGAGCTGGCGATGCAGACGGCCGCAGCCCATGTCGACGACGACTTGGCCCAGGGCTATCGCCAGCTCGGCCAGGCCGCGCCGGCGGTGCGCGGCCGCTTGTTGGTGGGTGTGGATGGCGACGCGCAGGCCGAACGCCTGGTGCGGCATGCCAGTCGTGTGGCGCAGCGTCGACATTTGCCGTGGAGCCTGGTGCATATCGATAACGGCCGGGCACGGGATGAGCAGTCGCGTCTGCGCCTGCAAAACGCCCAGCAATTGGCCGAACGTCTCGGCGGGGAAGTCGTGTTGCTGCGGGCGGGGGAGGTGGCCAAAACCTTGATCCAGCACGCCGCCGAACGCCGCGCCAGCCTGGTGCTGGTGGGACAGTCACGGATGCGCTGGCGCCGTCGTTTATTCGGTGGAGGCCTGGCGGCGCGTCTGCTGCGCAATGCGCGCGGCTTGGAAATCAACGTGCTCGACAGTGACGATATTCCCGCGGCGCCGCGCTTGCCGCAGGTGCGCGGGCTGGTGTGGTTCGACTACTTTTTGGCGGTGGTGGCGACGGTGATTGCTGCCGGCGTGGCCTGGGCGGTGTCCAGTGTGTTGCCGTTGCCGAATATCTCGCTGGTGTTTCTTGCTGCCGTATTGCTGGTCGCGGTACGCAGTAGCCTGGGGCCGTCCCTGGTCTGCGCGGCTTTATCATTTCTGACCTACGACTTCCTGTTTATTCCGCCGAATTTTTCCTTCTCCATCCAGCGTGAAGAAGATGTGCTGACCCTGCTGTTCTTCCTGCTGATGGCAGCGCTCACCGGCAACCTCGCGGCGCGTCAGCGTCGACAATTGCAGGCGTTGCGCGATACCCAGGAGGAAACCAGCGAGCTGCTTGACCTGTCACGCAAACTCACCGCCGCCACTGACCGCCAGGCCGTGGTCAGCGCGGCGGCCCATCACCTTGAAGGTTGGAACGACCTGGACCTGTGCCTGGTCAATCGCGATGGACAGGGTGGTTGGAAGATCGAAACCGGCGGCCCGCTGACCTTCAGCGAAGCCGAACGCGCCGCCGCCGATTGGGCCTGGCAACATGACCAACCCGCGGGCATGGGCACCGGCACGTTGCCGTTTGGGCGCTGGTGGTGGTGGCCGTTGTCGGGCGAGGAAGGTCCGCTGGGCTTACTCGGTGTCAGTGCCAAACCGGGCCAGGCGTTGAGCGGTCAGCGCCGCCGCTTGCTAACTGCTCTGAGTCAGCCTCTGGCCCAGGCCCTGGCCCGTGCGCAGTTGGCGCAGGAGCTAGAATCCGCACGCCTGCACGGCGAAACCGAGCAACTGCGCAGTGCCTTGCTTGCGTCGGTGTCTCACGATTTGCGTACGCCGCTGACGTCCATGCGCGGCAGTATCGACAGCCTGCTGGCGTTGGGTGAAGCCATTCCCCTGGAGGACCGTCGCGAATTACTGGAAGGCACGCGTGATGAAGCCGAGCGCCTCGATCGCTATATCCAGAACCTGTTGGACATGACTCGCTTGGGCCATGGCGCCCTCAAGCTGGCGCGTGATTGGGTGTCGCCGGGCGATATCGTCGGCAGCGCCCTTGGCCGTTTGCGTGCGGTACTGGCGCCATTGCAGGTGAGCACCGAGGTGCCGCCTGAGCTGCCGTTGCTGTATGTGCATGCGGCGCTGATCGAACAGGCGCTGGTCAATGTGCTGGAGAACGCCGCACGCTTTTCACCCCCTCAGGGACGTTTGCAATTGAGTGCCGGCGTGTCGGATAAGCAACTGTTTTTCGCGGTAGCCGATGAGGGGCCGGGCATCCCCGAGGATGAGCGCGCGAAGATTTTCGATATGTTCTACACCGCTGCGCGCGGTGATCGGGGCGGGCAGGGCACCGGCCTGGGTTTGGCGATCTGCCAGGGGATGGTTGGGGCGCACGGTGGGCATATCAGCGTGGCCGATGGCATTGAAGGGCGCGGCACCTGCATCACCTTGTTCCTTCCATTGCCTGCACAGCCTGGCCTGGAGCCTGAGTCGTGAGCTACCCTCTTTTCTCCACGGATTTTGATGGGACACCATGAGCCAGACCGCGACGATTTTGGTCATTGATGACGAACCGCAGATCCGCAAGTTCTTGCGCATCAGCCTGGCCTCCCAGGGTTACAAAGTGATTGAGGCGGGCACCGGAAACGAAGGCTTGGCCCAGGCGGCCTTGAGCAAGCCGGACTTGCTGGTGCTCGACCTAGGCTTGCCGGACATGGACGGCCAGCAAGTGCTGCGTGAGTTTCGCGAGTGGTCGACGGTGCCGGTATTGGTGCTGTCGGTGCGCGCCAGCGAAGGGCAAAAGGTCCAAGCCCTCGACGGCGGCGCCAATGACTATGTGACCAAGCCTTTTGGAATCCAGGAGTTTCTCGCCAGGGTTCGCGCGCTCCTGCGCCAGGCGCCCGCAGGTGAGGCGCAGGAAGCGGCGTTGAGTTTCGGCCCGCTGACGGTCGATCTGGCCTATCGCCGTGTGCTGCTGGACGGTGTCGAAGTGGCGCTGACTCGAAAGGAATATGCCGTGTTGGCGCAGTTGGCGCGGCACTCGGGACGGGTGATCACCCAGCAGCAACTGCTCAAGGATATCTGGGGTCCGACCCATACCGAGGACAGTCACTACCTGAGGATTGTGGTGGGCCATCTGCGGCAGAAACTGGCGGATGATCCGACTCAGCCACGCTTTATCGTGACCGAGGCGGGGGTGGGGTATCGGTTGTTAGGCGGTTAGAGTCTGGCGCCTGTCGATGCACTCAGGGCTGTTCACTTTCATAGCGGTCCAACGTATCGCTGGCAATTTCGCGCCCCAAAGCGATCAACTCCGGCGCCTTGTAGAACTCGAAAAACCGGCACACCCGCTTCGGCACGTTGATCAATACATCCGGCGGATAGCCCGCAATTTTGTACTGAGCCAATGACGTCTGCATCACCTCAAAACTCTGGTTGATCAGGTCCAGCAACGACGCCGGCCCCACGTTATCAATGATGAACGAACCGGTCGCCGACTTCGGCGCCCCGGGTTTTTCCGGCGCAGCGGCGGGTTGTTGGGACTCGGGCTCAGCCGAATCCAGCCAAGGGTTGATGTCGGCCGCCTGGGCCTGCAACGCTTCCTGCTCCAGCTTCATTAACTGCTCGGCTTGCTTACGACGAAACGGCAGGTGGGAGCCGAGTGATTTCGCCAGGCTGTTGAAGCGGCTCTTGAACGCCGGCGGACGTTGGATCACCGGCAATTGGTAGTGTTTCTGGTTGGTAGCGTTGAGATTGACTGCGATGATCAAGTCGCAATGGCTCGACACCACCGGCACGATAGGCAGTGGGTTAAGCAGGCCGCCGTCCACCAGCATGCGGTTACCTTGCATCACTGGGGTGAACAGGCTGGGAATTGCGGCCGAAGCGCGCATGGCCTGGTGCAGGCAGCCCTCTTGGAACCAGATTTCCTGCTGGTTGGTGAGGTCGGTGGCCACGGCCGTGTAGGGAATGCGCAGCTCCTCGATATTGATCTCGCCGACGATCTTGCGGATCTGTCCGAAGACCTTCTCGCCACGAATCGCTCCCAGGCGAAAACTCACGTCCACCAGACGCAGCACGTCGAGGTAATCAAGGCTTTCAATCCAGTTTCGATACTCGTCCAGCTTGCCCGCGGCGTAGATCCCACCCACCACCGCGCCCATGGAACAGCCAGCGATACAGGCAATGTCATAGCCGCGCCGTTCAATTTCTTCGATCACTCCGATATGGGCGTAGCCCCGGGCTCCACCGGAGCCCAGCACCAAGGCAACACGTTTCTTCATGGTCCATATCCTTTGATCGGCAGGTCCCCACAATGCACCCATTGAGGGGGCCGCTTCAATCTTCGCTGAACTGCGTAATATTTTTCCAGAATAGCGAGTAGGCTCGGGTATGCTCTGGCAATAGGTACTATCGATTTCAGGCTAAGGACAAGGCACTTTTTGTTGTAGGCAACGTCTACAACCGTACGACTGTTTTTCTTTATTTTGAGGTGTCATTGATGAAAGCCTGGATGTGTGTGCCTGTGATTCTGTTGGCCCTGGCCGGTTGTGCCGGGAAAACCGCTTACCGCGACAGCTGCGGCGCGCAATTGGACGCTGCCTGGAAAGAACTGGACCTGGCCAAGGCCGAAGGTTTCGCCGGTACTGTCAGCTATTCCAAGGCGTTGTCCCTCTTGACCGGTGCGAAGACACAGCAACAGTTTGAAGCGTTTGAAGGCTGCTCCAACAAGGCTGAGAAGGCACGGTTCTATATTCGTGAGTCGCGCGCCGGGCGTTGAGCCATGGGCAGCAAGTAGGATTTTTCATCAAAAGGCGGGGGCAGGATGTCAGCGTTGGTTGATCAGTTAGTCGCTCAGGTCATTGGCCTGGAAGTAGGGTTGCTGAGCTGCCAGGCTCGCCTCGCCGCCGTCACCGACGATGAAGCGCTGCATGACTTGCGCACCACCGTGCGGCGCCTGCGCAGCCTGTTGCGACCCTTGCGTGGGTTGCCAGGCGTCGAACAGCTCGAATTGGCTGCCAGCACCGTTGGCCGATTGACCACACCCCTGCGTGATCGTGAAGTGCTGGCTGCTTATCTGCATCTGCATGGTCATCACGAAGCGGCAGATCGGCGTCTGCGCCTACAGCCCGACGCGTATCGCCAGGTAGCGCAAAGTCCGGAGTTGGCGCACTTGCTGCAGATTCTGGATGCCTTCCCACGCTTTATTCGCGCCTCCCAACATCAGAAATTGCTCAAAGGCCTGCGCTCGCGCATCGGGAAGCGTCTGGCCAAGCAATGGAAAACCCTCGGTGAAGCCCTCAAGGATCCCGGCCATGATCGCCACCGTCTGCGTTTGTTGATCAAGCGGGTGCGTTATGCGGCCGAGGCGTATCCGGAACTGGACAAACTGCCCGCCAATGCCATGTCGCGCCTGAAGAAAGCCCAAGGTGCCCTGGGCGATTGGCATGATTGCTGGCAGTGGCTGGCCCAGGCTGAACATCAAGCGGATCTGCAACCGTGTGTGGCGGTATGGCACAAAACCATGGCGAAAGCCGAGGGACAGGCGGATCGGGTGCTGGACAAGCTCAGCGCGGATTGTTTCTGAATCGGTCCGGTTTTTGGCCGGAATAGGCGCTGTACCTCACCTGCACGATGGTTAAGATCCCTCATCTGTTTCCTTTGACCTGAGGTCGCCATGCGCTTTAGTGATTTGCTCGACGCTGCCCGTAGCCACCCGCTGGATGTCACCATCCCCGCCGAATGGGCCCAAGGTCGCGCGACGTTTGGCGGGCTGGTCGCCGCTTTGCAATACGAAGCACTGCGTGCCCAAGTGCCTGCGGATCGACCATTGCGGTCGTTGGCAATAACCTTCGTGGGGCCGGTGGCGCCCGATGTGCCCGCCAGTTATCAAGTCGAAGTGTTGCGCGAAGGCAAGGCAGTCAGTCAGTTGCTAGGCCGCGTCGTTCAGAACGGTGAAGTGGCGACCCTGGTGCAAGCCAGTTTTGGCGCATCCCGTGAGTCAGAGATAGATGTGGCAAGCGACGCGGCGCCGGTGTTCAAACACTGGGACGAGTGCCAGGAGTTGCCCTATATCAAGGGTGTGACGCCTGAATTTATGCGTCACTTGGCAATGCGCTGGAGCGTTGGCGGCCTGCCATTCACCGGTAATAAGTCCCGCGAAATGGGGGGCTGGGTTCGCTTGCGTGGGGATGTGAAAGAAGAGCCGTTGACCGAGGCGCATATCCTCGCCCTGGTCGACGCCTGGCCGCCGGCATTGCTGCCGCACCTGAAGAAACCGGCACCGGGCAGCACCCTGACCTGGACCATCGAATTCATCCAACCGTTGCAGGATCTGACCACCCTCGATTGGTGTCAGTACTGCGTCAACATCGAACACGCCCGCGACGGCTACGGCCATGCTGCCGCTGCGCTGTGGAGCCCTACTGGCGGATTGATTGCTATCAGCCGCCAGACTGTTGTGGTATTCGCTTAAGCATCAGTGCAGATGGCGCTGGCGCCAGGCGCGCCACCTGCCACTGCTTGACACAACGCGCGCAGAGGTCACGAACTGCTCAATTACCAGGCGCTCACCGCATGTTTGCGGTCACTGAACGGCTGACTCGCCTGGGCTTCCAGGCTGTGACCATGACGCTGCAATGCCAGGCCGGCCAGAATGCCGACTACGCCAACGGCGAAACTGGCCAGGCTCAGACTAAAGGCCCCAGAAACGATCAACAGAAAGCCAACGATAAACAGCGGCACGGCGATCAGGTTCAAGGCCAGGTTCGTTGGGTGCTGGTGCTTCTGCGGGTAGCTATGCCATTGCCAGGCGGGGAGATTGGGATGACGTTTGCCCATGATGGTGATTCCTCTGTCCGTTGAAACAACATGGAGAGAGTTTAGGTGGGGGCGGGCGCGTGGGCGAATTGGGGCTCGCTATGGGGCTCATAGCCAGTCCTACAGTTTCAGTTGCCCAATCGCCTTGCTCAACTCCCCTGCCAACGTCGCCAGTTCATTGCTGGTCGTTGCCGAATCCACGGTTTGTTGGACGGTGTTCTCGGTCACATCGCGGATACTGACCACTGCGCGGTTCATCTCTTCGGCCACATGGCTTTGCTGTTCGGCGGCAACGGCGATTTGAGTGTTGCTTTCACGCATCTGCGCCACAGCACCGGTGATTTCGGCGAGTGCTGCACCGGCTTCCTGGGCTTGTTGCACGCAGTCGTCGGCCTTGAACGAGCTTTCCTGCATAAAGTCCACCGCGTCGCGGGTACCGGCTTGCAGCGCTGAAACCATACGGGTGATCTCGTCGGTGGAGCTTTGCACGCGCTTGGCCAGATTGCGCACTTCGTCGGCGACGACTGCGAAGCCACGGCCCATTTCTCCAGCGCGTGCGGCTTCAATGGCGGCGTTGAGGGCGAGCAGGTTGGTCTGTTCGGCGATGCTGTGAATCACGCTGACCACACCGTTGATTTTCTGGCTGTCTTCAGCAAGCTTCTGGATCATTACGGCAGTTTGTTGCACGCCGCTGGAGAGTCCGGCAATCGAGTGTCTTACCCGAGTCACCACTTCCTGGCCGCTACCGGCGAGGGTGTCGGCGGATTGGGACAAATCTCGCGTGGCGCCAGCATGTTGGGCGATGTGGTAGACGGTGGCGGTCATCTCGTTGATGGCCGTGGCGGCTTGGTCGGTTTCGCTTTGCTGGCCGAGCATGCCGTGCTGCACCTCATTCATGCTGCTGGCCAGACGTGCAGCGCCTTCGTCCAGTTGCCGAGCGGTGCGCGCCACGGTGCTGACCACGCGCTGGTAGCCAGCCTGCATGGCATTGAACGCGCTGGCCATCTGGCCGACTTCATCCTTGCAGGCCAGGGGGACGCGGGCCGACAGGTCGCCGGTTTTCTCCACGTGCAGCATGACATCCTTGAGCGTGTTGAGCTGACTGAGCAGGAAGCGGATCAGCAGTTGCGAAGCGCCAAGCATCACAAGCATCAGGATTGCGACAGCCACAGCGTAATTAGCGAAGCGGTCGCTGAAGACCTGGCTCAAGCTTGGCGCGTAGGCAAGTACGCCAATGTATTGCCCATCCGGGCGGGCAATGACTTCAGCGCCTATCAATGGATTTTCACCAAACAGCGGCATGTGATTGAGTTCGACCCAGCCGGTGGTGGTGCTCAGGGCTGACAGATCCAAATCGCCCAACTGTGGGACTTGGCCTCGGGCAAACGTCAGCCAATGCGCGTCCTTGGGGAGCGGCTGGTTGGTTGGCCAGGCCCCCAGCAATCGGCCCTGGGCCTGCGCCGAAACCTGGGAGGCTGTGCTGCGCGCTTGTTGTTCGAGCTGCACGGCGTACAGCACCAGCAGCAGGGTGGTGATGAAGGCGACCGCGTTGACGGCCCAGAATTTGTACTTCAGCGAGATATTGCTAAGCCAGGCACCCATGGAAGGTTTTCTCTGATAGCGGAAACAGCATTGGCAAGGTGCCATTATTGTGCCGCTACTCAGAAAACCGGTTTTGACATGGGTCAATGCGCCGCATCAATCCAAGGTCGGCAACCCAAAAAAAGCGCGTGAACAGGCAGTGCTGTGGTCGGCCAAGTCTTGCGCGCTTTCGTTGCGGTGCAGGGCGACTTCGCGCAGTACTTCCGTCAGATAAGCCGGTTCGTTACGACCGTTTTTCGGCTTGGGACGCAGGGTGCGCGGCAGCAGGTAAGGCGCATCGCTTTCCAGCATCAGGCGGCCCCGGGGAATTTCTTTGACGAGTGGGTGCAGGTGCGTACCACGGCGCTCGTCGCATATCCAGCCGGTGATGCCAATGTGCAAATCGAGGTCGAGGTAGCTGAACAGCGCCGCCTGTTCGCCGGTGAAGCAATGCACTACGGCGGCGGGGAGGTGGTCGCGGTAGTCCTTGAGGATCTCCAGCAGGCGTTGGTTAGCGTCACGCTCATGGAGAAATACCGGGAGCTTTAGCTCGACGGCCAGGGCCAGGTGTTCTTCCAGGACTTTTTCCTGTTGCGGGCGCGGTGAGAAATCCCGGTTGAAATCCAGGCCGCATTCGCCCACGGCACGTACGCGGCTTTCGCTGAGTAAACCGCGCAAACGCTGGGCGCTGTCGCCGTTCCAGTCGCTGGCGGAGTGGGGGTGGATGCCTGCGGTGCTGAACAGGCGTTGGCCGCTTTCGTCGAGGTTGACGCACAGTTCCAGAGCCTGTTCGCTGCCGTCGACGCTGGTGCCGGTAAGTACCAATTGCTGCACGCCGGCGGCGTAGGCGCGGTCGAGAACGGCCTGGTGCTTGTCGTCGAAACTGGGGTTGGTCAGGTTGACGCCGATATCAATGAGTTGCATGGTGCTATCTCCGCCTGCGGCCGGAAAGCATATCAGAGCTGTAGATTTATAAGAAAAACGAAGAACTACAATGAGTTATAGCTGTCTTTGAACGTCGCAAGTGACATCGTGTTTGGCTGAACGCCCTGCACTGTGCCACCGTTGCACGCAAAGCCTGCGCATAAAGCGCTCTGTTTCTGACCTCCACCGCGTCGTTTTTCGCGAGCGCGTTGGCCAGTATTCTTTCCGGAGAGCGGATGATCCGACCCTCGGCGTTGCTTATGTTGTGCCTGGCGTTACTGTTGCCTTTGGCGGCGGTTGCGCGTCTGGACGGGCCGCTGGAAGTGACCAAGCCTGGCAAGGTCCGTGACTTGGCGGAGATTCGTTCAAGTCGCACCCTTCGGGTATTGGTCAACCAAAGTCGCAACAGTTCCGGCGAAGTGCAGGGCCAGGCCATCGGAGTTGAATACCACCGCCTACGCGCCTTCGAGCAATACCTCAACGGTCACGCCCGTGATGGCCAGGAAATAAACCTCAAGATAATCCCCAAGGCCAAGGATCAATTGCTCGGCGCTCTGGCCCGTGGTGAAGGCGATCTGGTTGCTCCTGGGGAGTTGCTTGATGTGAAAGCTGCTCACAAAATCAGCACCAGTAGCCCGATTGCCAGCGCTGTACCGTTGTGGCTGGTGGGGGTGAAGGGAGAGCGGCGTTTTACCAAGTTGGAGCAACTGTCAGGACGAACGCTGGCGCTGACCACTGGCAGTGCGGCAGCGGATGCCATCAGCCAGGTCAATCAGAAGCTGGCCCTGCACAAGCAGCCACCGGTGAAGGTGGAATGGGTGGACCCGACCCTGGCAGTGGAGGACGTTCTGGAAATGGTGCAGGCGGGGATTTTCCATCTCACCATTGTCGAGAAACCGATTGCCGAACGCTGGTCGAAGATCCTGCCCAAGTTGCGCTTCGACAAACAAGTCGTCATCAGCGAACCCGGCGATGAATACTGGTTTGTTCGCCAGGACGCTTCGATTCTGCGTGCAAGTATTGATCGATTTCTCAAGACCTATCGCACGCCTTCCGACCAGGACGTGGCGTTTCAACGTATTTATCGACGCCTCTACCAGGTGCGCAACCCACTGGCCCGCGCCGACCGCCAGCGCCTGGAAAAGCTGCGGCCAGTGCTGCAAAAACATGCCCGCGAGCAGGGCATGGACTGGCTTAACCTTGCAGCGCTGGCTTTCAAGGAATCCGCCTTCGATCCTGGCGCGCGCAACAGCGGTGGTCCTACCGGCTTGATGCAGATCACACCCTCAGCGGCCCAACGGGTGGGCGTCAACAATATCGAAAGTCTCGACAGTAATGTGCAGGCGGGCGCGCGTTATCTGGCGTTGATCCGTCGCAAGTTCTTCGCCAGCCCCAAGCTCAACGAGCGTGAGCGCATGGCTTTTGTACTCGCGGCCTACAACATGGGCCCGGAGCGCGTGCAGGGTATGCGCACCGAGGCCAGGCGCCGCGGATTGAACCCCAACCAATGGTTCTTCCAGGTGGAGCGCATTGCCATGGAGCAGGTGGGAATGGGCGGCGTCAGCTATGTTAATAGCGTCAACAAGTACTTCTTGGCGTTCGATCGGGAGCGTGAGTCCCTGGAGCCGCCAGCACCGAAAATTGCCTCACGGAAGTAATCGATTTTATCGATATTAATCAGGCATTTTTTCGGCTTTTATCATTGCTTAAACTGATTAATATAGCGGCCAACCAACCCCTACTTCGAAAAGGATTTACTCCATGAGCCCAATGATCAAAAGCCTACTGTCCACTCGTGCCGGCTACGGTCTGACCATCCTGCGCATTGTTGTTGGCATCATCTTCGCCGCCCACGGTTCGCAAA
Organism: Pseudomonas sp. W22_MBD1_FP4; assembly: GCF_052113765.1. Lineage (NCBI taxonomy): Bacteria > Pseudomonadati > Pseudomonadota > Gammaproteobacteria > Pseudomonadales > Pseudomonadaceae > Pseudomonas > Pseudomonas sp. W22_MBD1_FP4. The sequence continues at coordinate 104,945 of NZ_JBGQOI010000007.1, forward strand.
AACTCTTCGGTTGGTTTGGCGGCTACGGCTTGGCGGGCACTGCCCAATGGATGGAAAGCATCGGCCTGGCGCCGGGTACCCTGATGGCGCTGCTGTCGGGCGGAACCGAGTTTTTCGCCGGCCTGGCCCTGATCATCGGTCTGCTGGTACGCCCTGCCGCGTTGGGCCTGACCATTCTGTCGGTGGTGGCGATCTTCTCGGTGCATATCCATAACGGTCTGTTCATGGCCAACAACGGTTACGAGTTCGCATTAGCCTTGTTGGGCGGGTCCGTGGCAGTGCTGCTGGAAGGTGCCGGCAAACTGTCTGCCGACCGTGCAATAGCCAACTGACCCCTCTACAACACCTGAAGAGGCCCGCCATGTGCGGGCCTTTTCATTGCTCGGGATTCTTGACATCGTCCATCCGGCTTCTCTAGGATGCTGCCCATGCGCCGATTTAAACAGCTAATTGCGGGGCGCCACTGGGACTCGATGCAGCCCGACAGAAGCCTGTTCTCCCCTGAGGAAACAGCTTCGAAATACCGCTAAAGCGCTGGTTCGGTGTTGCCTCTCACCTGCCCGCAGACTTTTGAGGCAGAGACACGACACTATGAATGCACTACGCCCCCTGATACGCCTGGCTCCGATCACTGCGGACCTTACTCAACGCAATCCGAAAATCCTCTTGGGCGGTAAGCACCAGCCCACGCTGTTGCGTTACCTGGACGGCTGGCCACGTCGCACCGGGCGGCCTTCGGCTTTCCTGATCCAGTTTGTCGAAGATGTCGGTTCCCTGGCCCGTTTTGCGAGTAACAGCTTCGACCTGGCAGTTATCCAGGCGCCCAGTGCCAGCGACGCGGCTGAAGTGATTCGTCAACTCACACGTATTGCCCGGCAGGGGCTGATTGCCAGGCGTTGAGGGCTCAGGAGAGTCCGACACTCGCCTGTAATCGGCGCCGTTTATTCCTTACAAAAACCACCCAAGCGACTAGACAGAGCACGCCCGGGATTGCCAAGGTCACGAACAGCTTTATCGCGAGCTCCAGGCGATGCACCTCAGCGTGCGTCTGAGCCCTCAAAGCGTGTAATTCCATGGGTAAGCGCAGGCGCTCCTTGTTGAGCGCCACCAATTGGGGGGTGGTGTCCACTGCTTGGGAGCCGAGGGGGGCTGCCGGTGGGTTCAGCATTTGCCATTCCTGTTCCGTTCGTAACAGACGCCGTTCCAATTCAGTCGCCTTCTGCTCGTAGGCTTGTTCGGCGTTGTCGCGTATCCGCTCCATTATGTTCTTCGATCTGTCCATCGGTGCGCGCGGGCGGATATTGGCCAGTGAATCGCTTGCGGAGAGGTTATCCAGCGTATTTAAGATAAAGACTGCGTTGCTGTCAGGCGCTGAGCTATTGATGTGATCCGTGAGCAAATCAGTGTCGGCCACCACCACCACATGGATCTGTGCCGCTTTTTGCAAACCTGCGGGCTGCTCCTTAATGCCATCGGGGAATGCTGAGTAGGCTGGCCCCTCTATACGAGCAGCAATCACATGGTGTTGCGCCCGAGTGGATGCGTTATCGGCCGTTGAGTCGATCTCATGTGCTGAGGTAAATCGGTTGGTTTCCAGCAACCTGGATTGCCCGGAACTTTGCAGAAGCGGGGTGAGGGTGGTGCCGCTTTTTTTGCGATGAAAAAGCGCACCACTGCTCGAGACCGTCACAGTATTAAGTTTCCAAGTGCTGATGTCGTGCGTGTTCATTGCCTGCCGAGGCAGCTTCAATCTGCCCGGATACTGCACTGGGAGCTTACCCAGCTCAGGTGCCGCCGATTCCGCGTAGCGGTGGTCGATTAGAAACTTGTCTGCTGGCATCTCTACGCCCCAAGCGGAAAGCACCTCTGTCAGACGGGTATTGGCGGACGTGATGTTCGAACTTTGCTCAGGCATGGGGTCGATAAACATCATCAATTTACCGCCCCTCAACACAAATTGTTCAATCCCATACAACGATTGTTCGGGCAGCGCTTCAGGACGCACGACCATAAGCGTTTTGACGTGTTCCGGTATGCGCTCGGTGGTCGCCTCCAGATTGACCAGGTTGAAATGACGCTGCATTTCCGTCACCAACTGGCCTGCATAGTCTCCCATCGCTAAACCAGACAATAGTCCGATAACCGGGCGGTCTGGGTACTGCAACTTATAGATCAGATGGCTGATTTCATATTCGAGCAATGGCTCCCGGTCCAGGCTGAATGATTCAATACGTTGCGCTCCGTGGCCGGCTCGGGTGCCGATTAGCCCCAGAAATCCCGCCTGGTCGTCGAGACCGAAAAGCCTGGCTTTGTAGGCGTCTTCTGAAAAAGATCCGGGATCAATAAGGTGCAGATTGATCATACCCTTCGCTGCTTTTTCGTATTCCCGCAACCGGTCTTCTATGTGCTTGCCGTGGCGCTTTAGGGCGAAGCTTCGTTTCGGGTCGTTATTGGTATTGAAATAATACAAGTCCAGTGGCGACTCAAGCGACGAAAGTAATTGTCTAGCGGGTGGGGAGAGGGTGTGGACCTTATGTCGCGAAAGATCCCATCGAATATCAGGAATTTTCGCTATCCAAACTAAGTTGAACGCTAGAAATAATAACAATATGACAGTGAGTGTAATGCCTGTGCGCAGAGTAGGTTGCATGGAGGGCTTTCCTTCTCAGCGATGTCGGTAATTGAGGGTTACTGTCGTGGCTGTGAGGAAGGCGACTATTATACTAATGAAGTAAAGGATGTCGCGAAGCATAAACTTTCCGTTGTCAATAGCGCTGAACCTTGAAAAAGGGCTTAGGGAGGCCAGGCTGTCTATTGCCCAGATGGGCGCCTGATGCTCTAGTGCATCAAGCAAATAAGAAAGAGCGCTGGAGGTGAGCAGCAGGCCTACTGTCAGTATGAAAAGGACAGTGCGCTGAGGCAGTAGTGTGAAAATAAACAATCCAACAGATAAATAACTGCCTGCCAGCAGCCAGCTAGACATAAATTGCGAGGCAATAATATTGTTGTCTGCATTACCCATGTAGTTGGCAATGATGACGAGGGGGAACGCCAACATCAGGGCCATGCCCACCACGGCCCAGGCTGCTAGAAATTTTCCAACAACCCATTCATGCGTCGTGACGGGCACTGTTTTCATCAGGTCGAGAAAGCCTGCATTGGACTCGTCCGACCAAAGTTGCGTCGCGAGTGAAGGAATCAATAATAGATATAGCCAAGGGTGCAACTGGAAAAAAACCTGCAAGGTATTGATGTCGTGTTCAGGCCACGGACTCATGTGCAACCCGAGTGCCACGTAAAGCACTGAAAAAATGGCAACGCTCAGATAAGTGCCGGGTGTGCAGGCGTAGTGGAGAAGTTGACGCTTGAAAATGACTGGCAGCAGTTTCAAAGACGGGCCTCACGGCTCAGATGATGAACCACATCGCTCAGTCGACCGGGCTCTAGGTTCAGTGAGTTGATTTTCCATCGGCGATGGGCAATGAGTGCGTTGATGTGGGGGTAGATGGTGTGTCCCGGCATGGCCAGGACGGTCACCGTACCGGGTGCATGCCGATGCTCTTCGATCCCTGCCACACCTGGCAGTACGGCTAGAGCCAACAAGTCCAACGGAGCGTCTGCGGCGAGGGTGACCGCCTGAAAATGACGAGAGTTGCGTTGCAAATCGGGCATTGGGGTGTCGGCCACCAGGCGATTGCCTTCGATAACCAGCGCGCGAGTACAGAACTCGGACAATTCATCGCAGTGGCGGGAGGCGACGATCACTGTCATGTCTTGTGTCAACGACTGGATGAGCGCCCTGAATTTGTGTTTTTGATCAGGCGTGAGCCCTTCAGTTGGCTCATCGAGTAACAGCAGCGTAGGGGTGTGCAAGATGGCTTGGGCGATGGCGACTTTGCGCTTAAGGCCGATCGACAGCGCATCAAGGGGCGCGTTGAGCACCGATGACAATTCCAATCGTGCAGCAGCCTGTTCAACCTTTGCGCGCTTTTCGGTGCCGCGAAGTCCACGGATGGCTGCGATGTAGTCAAGGAACTCTTTAACCAGCATCGTCGGGTGACTGACACACTTGTTAATTTGGTAGCCGACTATCTTTTTTACTTTATGCGATTGGGTGGTTGTATCGATACCTTGGATGTTGATATGTCCGCTGAAGGGGAGTGTCGAGCCTGAGATTAAATCGAGAAGTGCTGTTTTAACTGTAGGATTTTCTCCGAATAGTCCCAGGCATTCATGTTTGCAGGCGCTAAATGAAAAATCGTTGATTATTGTTTTCTTGTTTAGATGTTTTGTCAGGTTGGTTATTTTGATCATTTAGTCTGGTGCGCGCAGGGCGAAGATGTTGAAAAAGAATACGAGCAATAGTGGTTTTTGGGAACTCCGATAAGCATTAATAGGAAAAGTCCTACGTGCACGCTAGGCAGGTCGCTGGAACAATTGTTTTGTGTTTGTAATCTCTAACTGCCTAGTGTTTGTCTGGGAGTTGTAGAGATTTTCCGAATGTCTAATGAGACCTGATTATCATGATGCTTCTACGTACTCTTGTTCTTGAACGCGATGGCCAAGATACGCCGGTCAACGGGGCGTTGCTCTGTGGATTTGCTGTTGGTCAGATTGCCTCAAACTTTCTTGTTTATAGCTTGGATGAAGAGGTGGAGCCGGCGAGTTCAAGGGTCTATATCGCAACCCTGCGCAAAAAACTCGATCGGTATTTTCTGGATGGGGTAGAGTCCAAGGAAGACTTACAGGTGGCAATGCAAGTTTTTAAGCAGATTCTTACATCGGCGTCGGGTATTAAGACCGGCAGTGTAACCGACACTCAAGTTTCTTATCATTTTCTCGATTTGAAAGGGTGCAAACTGCCCCCTGCGAGGCCTGAAGAGCATCATTCGGTGACCATCAAGAAGGCCCTGGTGATGAAGGTGATCACCCTGGGAATGTCTGCTCCGGTGATGCCACCCATCGAAAGTGCTTCATTGATTGTGCCTTCCATTCGCTTCTCGTCGAAAATGAGTGCGCCTCCCAGGGACGCGGACCCAACCGAGCCTGCCCAGTTGCCCGTAAATGAACAGACGCCAGAAGAGCCAAGGCAGATGCCAATCAATGAGCCGGTGACCGTGTTGCGGACTGCACCAGCCGTAATGAATGAGCCCGACGCTCCGGCGCAGCCAAAGCAACTGGCGCCAACAGACCGCTGCAACCTGTTCGAAGTGGACAGTACGCTGACCAACCTTGCTCGTGTCGCTCAGGAACTCACCCAACAAAAACTCGCTGCAATGGAACGCGAAACAGCCCTTGATCAATGGCAGGCCCGATTGCAGCAAGAGCAGAGTCAATTGGATGAAAGGACCCGCGAATTGGAACAGCGCACCACTCAGTTGCATGACCAATCGTTGGCCGTCAGTCAGCGGACCGAAGCCCTGAAAGTGATGACTTCGCAAGTGTCGGGTTTACGCCAGAGTTTGCGCGGTGTGCTGCTTGAGCTGGATCAGACCCTGGATGGTTAGACTGCCCTGGCTACTTTCCCGGGTTCATTTATCATCAACCCCAGCGAACCGACGTCAGGGAGTTATTGCCTGGCCTATCGGCATCTATGGACATTGCCTGGGGATGCATGCGTTTGAGTACCAAGCTGATTACCAAAGAAGGTCATGAGGCGCTGAAGAAAGAGCTGGATTATCTGTGGCGCGAAAAACGTCCAGATACCACGCGCAAGGTGACGTGGGCCGCCTCACTGGGGGATCGCAGTGAGAATGCCGACTACCAGTACAACAAGAAGCTGCTGCGAGAAATCGACCGACGGGTGCGTTACCTGCGCAAGCGTCTGGAAGACATGCGCGTGGTGGAGTACATGCCCGAGCAGGAAGGTAGGGTTTTTTTTGGTGCTTGGGTCAATATTGAAAACGAGCAGGGAGAGACCAAGCGTTTTCGCATAGTCGGCTATGACGAGATTTATGACCGGATGGATTACATTTCTATCGACTCACCGATGGCTCGTGCCTTGTTGCGCAAGGAGGTCGACGATGAGGCCGTCGTGCAGACTCCCGGTGGCGAAGTGTGCTGGTGGATCACCGGGATCGAATATGTGAAATAGGCAATGATGGCCCGCAGTCTTTGAAGAGTGCGGGCCATCGGCGTTTCAGCCTTCGCGCAATACCGTCAGTGGGCTGGCATTCAACGCGCGGCGTGTGCCGAATACTCCTGCGGCACCGATCAGTACGGCGCCGATGATCGGCAGCAGCAACAGCCATGGGTGCGGGTGCCAGACCAGGTCAAAGGCATAACGGTACAGCACCCAGGTCACCAGTTCGGTACCCAATGCCGCCAACAAACCGCTGACGGCGCCCAGCAAGCCAAACTCGATACGCCGTGCCTTGACCAGCAACTTGCGTTCCGCGCCCAGCGCTCGTAGCAGTGCGCCTTGGCGGATGCGCTCGTCCAGCGTGGCCTGTAAACCGGAGAACAACACGGCCATCCCGGCAGCCAGTACAAACAACAGCACGTATTCCACCGCCAGGGTCACTTGGGCGAGGATGCTGCGCAATTGCTCCAGCAGGGCCTCAACCTGGAGGATCGTAACCGCCGGAAATGCTCGCGACAGATCGACGATTTGTTGGTCATGCCCTGACGCCAGGTAGAAGCTGGTCAGGTAGGTGGCCGGCAGGTCCTTCAACGTGCCGGGCTGAAAAATCATGAAGAAGTTCGGCTGGAAGTTATCCCAGTTGATGGTTCGCAGGCTGGTGACCCGCGCTTCACGATTTTCCCCGGCAATGGTGAACACCAGGTGATCGTTCAACTTGAGCTTGAGGCTTTCAGCAACTTTGGCTTCTACCGAGACGCCAGGAATATCCTCGGTGGGTCGTTGCGACCACCATGAGCCTGCAGTCAGCGTATTGCCCGGTGGCAGGTCGGCGGCCCAGGTCAGGCTCAGGTCGCGTTGTACTGCGCGGTCGCCGCTGGAGTCCTTGCTGACTATGTCCTGTACCGGGTCGCCATTAATGCTAATCAACCGGCCCGGCACCACGGGGTACAGCGGCGCTGATTGCGCCTGCACTTCCAGCAGGCGGGCGCTAAAGGCGTCCTTGTCGGCCGGCAGGATGTTCAGCGCAAAGTAGTTAGGCGCGTCCTTGGGCAACTGGTTTTGCCAAGTGTCCAGCAATTCGCCGCGCAGCAGGGCGATCAAACCCATGGACAATAAGATCAAGCCAAACGCCAGTGACTGGCCCGCCGCCGCCAATGGGTGGCGCAGCAGTTGGCCCAAGCCCAGGCGCCAGGGCAGGGAGGCGCGAGCCAGCAGGCGCCGCAGGCTTTGCAACAGCAGCAAAAGCAAGCCGCCGAGGACCAGCGCAGCCACCACGCCACCGCCCAGCAGGGCGAAGGTCAGCACCAGATCCAGGCTCAGGCGCCACATGATCAGGCCCAGTGCGAACAGCGCAGTGCCGTAAACCATCCAGGTGCTGGACGGAATTGGCAGCAGGTCGCGGCGCAACACCCGCAACGGCGGTACCCGACCGAGTGCTGCCAACGGCGGCAGGGCGAAACCGGCGAGAGCCACCAGCCCGGTGCCGATCCCGGCAACGGCCGGCAACAGTCCCCCGGGGGGAACATCCGCTGGCAGCAGGTCGTGCAGGAAATAGAACAAGCCGAACTGTGCCAGCCAACCGAGCAGGGCGCCGGCCAGGCTTGCGAGCAAACCCAGTACGGTCAGTTGCAGGCTGAACAGCAACATGGCTTCGCGTCGTGACAGTCCCAGGCAGCGCAGCAATGCACTGGCGTCGAAGCGTCGGGTGGCAAAGCGGTTGGCCGACAAAGCCACGGCCACGCCGGCCAGCAGCACGGCTACCAGGCTGGCCATGTTCAGGTAGCGCTCGGCTTTGCCCAAGGCGCCGCCAATCTGTTGATTGCCGTCGCGTGAGTCCTGCAGTCGCTGGTTGGCGGCGAGCCCCGGCTTGAGCAGGTCGCGATAGGTTTGCAGCACCGTGCTTTCCGGCGGCCCGCGCCATAATTCGCGGTAGCTGACGCGGCTGCCGGGTTGGACCACGCCGGTGGCGTCCAGGTCTGCCAGGTTGATCATCACCCTTGGCGTGAGGCTGTAGAAGTTGCCGGCGCGATCTGGTTCGTAGGTGAGTACGCGGGCCAGACGCAGGGTTTTCATGCCGACATCGACGCTGTCGCCGATTTTGAGGTCCAGTGCCGTCAGCAGCCGCGCCTCCACCCAGGCTTCGCCGGGTTTGGGGCCGCCGCCAGGGGTTTCATCGCCAAAGGGCGCAGCAGCGCTCTTCAGTTCGCCTCGCAGCGGATATTGCTCGTTGACCGCCTTGATACTGGAAAGCTGGATACCGTTATCTGTGGCGATAACACTGGAGAACTCCACGACTCGCGCGTGATCCAGACCCAGTTCGGTCCCGGAGCGGATTTGCTCGGAACGGGCTGGTGAGCTTCCTTCAAGTACCAGGTCGGCGCCTAGGAACTCGGTGGCGCGCAACATCATGGCGCCGTTGAGACGTGCACCGAAGTAACCGATAGCAGTGCTGGCGGCCACGGCCACCAGCAGGGCAAAGAACAACACGCGCAATTCGCCGGCGCGGGCATCGCGCAGCAATTGACGCATGGCAAGGCTGAACAGGCGCAACAGCGGCAAACGTGCCATCAAGGCTCCAGGGGCGCGACCATCAGGCCGGCTTCAAGGCGGATCAGGCGTCGGCAACGGTGGGCCAGGCGCTCGTCGTGGGTGACCAGCACCAGGGTCGTGCCGCTCTCTTTATTGAGCTCGAACAGCAGGTCGCTGATGCGCTCGCCGGTGTGGCTGTCGAGGTTGCCGGTGGGTTCATCGGCAAACAGCACGTCCGGTTCGGCGGCAAAGGCGCGGGCAATGGCTACACGCTGCTGCTCGCCACCGGAAAGTTGGCGTGGCGAGTGTGTGAGGCGCTGGCCGAGGCCCACGCGTTCCAGCAGGTGTTTGGCGCGCTCACGGGCGTCTTTGCGGCCATCCAGCTCCAGCGGCAGCATGACGTTCTCCAGCGCGTTGAGGCTGTCGAGCAGTTGGAACGACTGGAACACAAAGCCTACGTGTTCGGCGCGGATGCGTGCGCGCTGGTCTTCGTCGAGGCGGCTGAGGGCTTGTCCGGCGAGTGTGACTTCGCCGCTGCTGGGCAGGTCGAGTCCGGCCAGCAGGCCGAGGAGGGTGGATTTACCGGAGCCGGAGCTGCCGACGATAGCCAGGCTATCGCCCTTGTTCAGTTCGAGGCTCAGTTCGTGCAGGATAGTCAGTTCACCTTCCGCGCTGGGAACCACTTTGCTAAGGTTCCGCGCGGTGAGAATGCTTGCGCCCATGGAGAATCCGATGCGAATGTGGTTTTTGAGTGCTGGCCTGGCCTTGATGTGCATGGCCCAGAACGCAGCGGCGGGTACAGTCCTGATCGTTGGCGATAGTATCAGTGCCGGTTTCGGCCTGGATACACGCAAAGGGTGGGTTGCCTTGTTGGAGCAACGGCTCAAGAAGGAAGGTTTCGACGATAAAGTGGTCAACGCCTCCATCAGTGGTGATACCAGTGCTGGAGGTCTCGCGCGGCTGCCGGCGGCCCTTGCAGAGCATAAGCCTGAGGTAGTGATTATCGAACTGGGTGGCAATGACGGCCTGCGCGGTATGCCCCCTACGCAATTGCAACAAAATCTTGCGTCGATGATTCAGAAGTCCCAGGACAGCGGCGCGAAGGTGCTGTTGCTGGGCATGCAGATTCCACCTAACTATGGGAAGCGTTATGTCGACGCCTTCGCCAAAGTATTTGCCGATGTCGCCCAGCAGAAAAAGGTGCCGTTGGTACCGTTTTTCCTTGAAGGAATCGGCGGCAATTCGCAATTGATGCAGGCTGACGGGCTGCACCCGGCTGTCGCTGCTCAGGGCAAGTTGCTGGAAAATGTCTGGCCTACGCTAAAACCGCTGCTATGACGCTTTTCTACTGGCAGGCTTTCGGCTAAGGTGGCGCCCCCCCGATCTGGAGCCCCCGATGTCGCGTCCTGCCTGGTCACTGTTTAACTACCAACTGATCGAGCCGGACGAGCAGTTGGATCTCTTCGCCTGCCAGGAAGTGCGGGTGCATTTAGTGGCGCGTCAATTGGAACTGGGCGGCTCCATTGATCGCACGCTGTGCGGCACGTTACTGCCAGCGCAGCCACGTTGGTCGCGGGTTGATCGCTCGATTTTCCAGGACCAGCGCCTTTGCCCCTTGTGCCGGGCCATCTTGGAGTCCCAAAAGCGCGGCACACCGCCGATCTGGCCTGAGCTGCGTTTCGAACTCTAGCGGCCGCGACACGCTTGCAGCTAGAAGCTCACATCACGTATACAATCGATTTTTACCTACACGTCGTTCTGCGAAGGATTTTCCGGATGTTGTCGCGCCTTTCCGTCGTCACCTGCTGCCTGTCTCTCGCTGCACTCTGTGCGGCGGGTTCTGCATCTGCTTTGCAGTTGCCCTTGCCACCTCCGGGTGAAGACATCGTCGGCCAGGTCCAGGTGATCAAGGCCAAGTACGAAGACACCTTTGCCGACCTGGGCACCACTTACGACCTGGGCTATTCGGAAATGGTCGCGGCCAACCCAGGTGTTGATGCCTGGTTGCCGGGAGCGGGCACCGAGATCGTGCTGCCGACGCGTTTTATCCTGCCGCCGGGGCCTCGCGAGGGCATCGTGATCAACCTGGCGGAATACCGGCTCTATTATTTCCCCAAGGGCCAGAACGTGGTCTACACCTTCCCGTTGGGGATTGGTCGTGAGGGCTGGGGCTCGCCCATTGCCCACACCAGTATTATCGCCAAGACGCCGAACCCGACATGGACGCCGCCGGCTTCGATCAAGGCCGAACACGCCGCCAACGGTGATCCTTTGCCTAACGTGGTGCCTGCCGGACCAGATAATCCGCTGGGCCCGTTCAAGTTCACCCTGGGCACACCGGGTTACCTGATCCACGGCTCCAACATGAAGTTCGGTATTGGCACACGTACCAGTCATGGCTGTTTCCGCATGTTCAACAATAATGTGCTGGAGATGGCGGGCATGGTGCCGGTAGGTACGTCGGTGCGCATCATCAACGATGCCTACAAGTTCGGCAGCAGCGGCGGCAAGGTCTATCTGGAAGCGCATACGCCTTTGAATGATGATGGAACGCCATCGGTGGTCGACAAGCACACGGCGGTGATCAACGCTTTGCTCAAGCGTGAAGACTTGGCCAATAACCTGCGGGTCAATTGGGATCAGGTACGTGATGTGGTGGCCGCGGAAGATGGTTTGCCGACTGAAATCGGCGTGCCAGGTGGGGCGCCTATAGCGTCCAGCTCGCTGATCGATCTTCAGCAGTAACTCTGCTCGATCAAAAGCCCGCCCACAGCCTTGCGCTGCGGCGGGCTTTTTATTGCCTGCGTTCAGGTGCTAATCGCAGACAATAAAAAAGCCGATCCATAAATGGATCGGCTTGATAACAATCCCGAGGGATTATTACTTGCGGCTAGCTTTTTCAAGCATACGCAGAGCGCGCTCGTTAGCTTCGTCAGCAGTCTGTTGTGCTTTTTGAGCAGCAGCCAGAGCTTCATCAGCTTTACGGTAGGCTTCGTCTGCACGGGCCTGGGAGCGAGCTGCTGCGTCTTCAGTTGCAGTCAGACGAGCTTCGGTTTCTTTGGAGACGCTGCTGCAACCGGTAGCCAGAACTGCGGCCAGAGCCAGAGCAGAGAATTTCAGAACGTTGTTCATCGTGTTCCCCTTCAAGGACTTTCTATTAAATGGCTACTTTCTCAGAGTGAGCTAATAGCCAGCGTACATACTACCCATTACTTGTAGTAAGTAAACTGACGTAGCGCAAGAAGCAAAAAAAATTCTCGCACCTAATCTATTTTGGCTAATCTTTTGGAGGTTTGTATAAAAACCGTCCAATTTTTTTCATACGGGTGAAGATTGGATCCAGGCTGAAAGGGCCGGCCTGCATGCGTTAAGCTTTGTATATAGATGAAAATTTATATATTCGGGCCGACACTTACGTTGCGTTTGGCGTTGCTTGGCCGGGCATCTTTTACTCATGTAGAGGTGACTTTAAGAGCGCCTGTTCGTCTCAAGGTTCAACTGCCGGCAATGTTCAGGCTTTCGACCAGTGTTTGGTCGAGGCCCCTTCTATATCCACCAGCAGCAGGGGATGACGAGTGCGCCTTGAGCAATTTCAGGATTGGTGCCTACTATTCCCTACGAGCTGGTTGTTAGCGCTCAAGGTTTTCTCGTTGTCGAAACCGGCACGGGGTGGCGTAGATGTTCCTTCGCCGGAAAAACATCGGTAAGGTAGGGGTCAGAATTCAAGACCCGCGAGGAGTAGTGATGAGCGAGGCGTTGTCCATCCACCATGACCAGGCTGGTCATCAGTTCGAGACCAATGTGGACGGTCATCGTGCCTATCTGACCTATATGGACCTCGGGAAGCAGACCCTGGATATCTATCGGACCTTCGTGCCCAACGCACTGCGGGGCCGCGGCATTGCGGCGGCGTTGACCGAAGAGGCCTTAAAGTTTGCCGAAGAGGCTGGCTACACGGTGATCCCTTCCTGCTCCTATGTCGAACGCTACATGGAGCGCCACCAGCGTCATGCCGCGAAGCTCTGAGTGATCAGCAGACAATAAAAAAACGCCGGGCTTAGCCCGGCGTTTTTGTGTGTGCAGTTGCGGTTCAGGTGCGTTTGCGTGTCGGCAATACGTCCTTGAGCTTGGCGTGCATGCTGCGCAGGGTGTTTTCGGTGGCGGCCCAGTCGATGCAGGCATCGGTGATCGACACGCCGTACTGCAAGTCGGCCAGGTCTTTTGGAATCGCCTGGCATCCCCAGTTCAAATGGCTCTCGACCATCAGGCCGATGATCGACTGATTGCCTTCGAGGATCTGGTTGGCAACGTTTTCCATCACCAACGGCTGTAGGGCCGGATCCTTGTTGGAGTTGGCGTGGCTGCAATCGACCATAATGTTTGGCTTGATCTTGGCCTTGTTCAACGCTTGCTCGCACAACGCAACGCTGACTGAATCATAGTTGGGCTTGCCGTTGCCGCCGCGCAGTACCACGTGACCGTAGGCATTGCCCTTGGTGGTGACGATGGAGACGCCGCCTTCCTGATTGATACCCAGGAAACGGTGGGGGCTGGAAACTGATTGCAGCGCGTTGATCGCCACAGTCAGGCCGCCGTCGGTGCCGTTCTTGAAGCCCACGGCCGATGACAGACCGGACGCCATTTCACGGTGGGTCTGGGATTCGGTGGTACGCGCGCCGATGGCCGACCAGCTGATCAGGTCCTGCAGGTATTGCGGGGAGATCGGGTCAAGCGCTTCGGTGGCAGTGGGCAGGCCCATTTCGGCCAAGTCCAGCAGCAACTGACGACCAATGTGCAAACCGTCCTGGATCTTGAACGAGTCGTCCAGGTACGGGTCGTTGATCAAGCCTTTCCAGCCGACGGTGGTACGCGGCTTTTCGAAATAGACGCGCATCACCAAGTACAAGGTGTCGGACACTTCTGCCGCCAGTACCTTGAGGCGCTCAGCATATTCGTGTGCGGCCTTGAGGTCATGGATCGAGCATGGGCCGATTACCACAAAGAGGCGGTGGTCGGTGCCGTCGAGAATCTCACGGATGACTTCGCGACCCTTGGTGACGGTCTGCAGGGCAGCGTCGCTCAGGGGGATTTCGCGCTTGAGCTGATCGGGCGTGATCAGCGTCTCGTTGGATTCGACGTTTAGGTCATTGATCGGTAAATCAGCCATCGTGTTACTCGTCAGGGTCACGGGTGCCGGCCGCCAGCTATCCCCGTGCGGCGGAGCACAGCATGATTTGGATGCAGGGGGGAGGAACCTTAGCGCGTAACACGGGCCCGCGACAATGGGCAAAGCCCCCTTTAATCCCCTGCTGGCCGCACAAACGCCTCATGGGAGAAGTCACTGGCGTGTCGCGCCACCCACTCGCGGGCCAGGGCTTCGACTTTCGCAGGGCTAGGCTCAGCATCTTCGTGCTGGCGGCAGTAGCGCTCTATCCGGCATGCTTGTTCGCCCATGCGCGCACCGAACAACGCATGTTCATCGGTAAACGAAATTCCGACGCGGTAGCCGTTTTCCACCTTGCGACACCACGCCACGTAGCCTGGGTATCGGGCGGTGGCGCCCAGGGATGGAATGTGCAAGTCAACGGCCGTGCCCTGGCGCCAGGCGCGCGGCCAATTGCAGGCAATGCCACCCAGGCCGTTAGAGAGCAGGCGTTGGCGGGGTATGGCGGGAGAGGGGCGTTGGATTAACTCGACAGCGACATCATCAGGGTGAGGTAAAAAACGACCCATGTACACGGACTCCGAGCACCGTCCTGTAGACGGCAGTGGCAGCAGTATAGTGAAGGAACTGGAATTGACCGACCTGGATATTGACCAGCAATTGCTGGGATTGCCAGGGATTTCGCTCGTGGTGTTCACCAGCGTAGGATGCTCCAGCTGCCGTTGGGCGCGCCAGCAACTGCCCGGGTGGCACTTGCCGGTGGACCGTGTGTGCTGGGTGGATGCCGGGCACAACGGTGGCGCGGTTGAACGCTACCAGATCTTTCATTTGCCCGCGTTGTTCGTCGTGTGCGAGGGTCAATTCCTCGGACAATTACAGACACGTCTTACATCTGCCGACCTTGCCGACGCGATCAATCAAGCGTTGATCCGTACTCCAGAGGATTTGCCATGACAGTACAGTCGCCACGCGTTGGCATTATCGGAACCGGTGCCATCGGGGGATTCTACGGTGTGATGCTGGCTCGCGCCGGGTTCGATGTACACTTTCTGCTGCGCAGCGAATATGCCGCGGTCAGCGAGCACGGCTTGCACATCAACAGCACGGTGCACGGCAAGTTGCACCTGTACCCGGTTCAGGCCTACGCGCGCGCCGCCGATATGCCGCCGTGTGACTGGTTGCTGGTGGGCACCAAGTCCACGGGCAATGTTGAGTTGGCGCCGACCATTGCCCAAATCGCGGCGCCGGATGCCAAAGTGGTGCTGCTTCAAAACGGCCTGGATGTAGAAGACAGCCTGCGAGAACACCTGCCGCTGTCGCTGCATCTGCTCGGCGGCCTGTGCTATATCGGCGTGCACCGTTCTGGTCCGGGTGTGGTTGAGCATCAAGCCTTGGGCCGGGTCAATCTGGGCTATCACAGCGGTTCTGCTGCTAACGATGAGGCTCGTCAGAAAGCAATTGTCGAGGCAGGCGCCGCGTTGTTTCATAAGGCTGGTATCGAGTCCCAGGCCATGGCCAATGTGCATCAGGCGCGCTGGCACAAGCTGGTGTGGAACGTACCTTACAACGGCCTTTCGGTAGTGTTGGGGACTGGCACCACGGCCCTGATGGCCGACGAATCCAGTCGCCAACTGATCCAGGCGCTGATGGCTGAAGTGGTGCAGGGTGCCCATGCCTGTGGCCAGGAAATCCCCAAGAGTTACGCTGAGCAGATGTTTGCCATGACCGAAACCATGGACGATTACTTGCCGAGCATGTACCACGACCACGTACATAAGCGCCCGCTGGAGCTGGAGGCCATCTATGCTCGCCCTCTGGCAGCCGCCAAAGCCGCGGGCTGCGAATTACCGCGTATGCAGGCGCTGTATCAGGCCTTGAGTTTTATTGATCGGCATAACCGCTGATTCGGGGGGTAAATGCATGGCGAAGGGATTAGGCGACAAACTGGTGCTGGCGATTTCGTCGCGGGCCTTGTTCGACCTGAGCGACAGCCACAAGGTCTATCTCGCTCAAGGGGTGGAGGCCTACCGCAAATACCAGATCGAACACGAGGAAGAAATCCTTGAGCCCGGCGACGCCTTCCCTCTGGTCAAAAAGCTGTTGAGCCTCAACGCCAGCCTGGGTCGTGCCCGGGTTGAAGTGGTGCTCGTATCGCGCAACAGTGCCGACACTGGCCTGCGCGTATTTAACTCTATTCAGCACTACGGCCTGGATATTTCCCGCGCCGCTTTCGTAGGAGGGCGTAGCCCTTATCCTTATTTGGCCGCCTTTGGTTGCCATCTGTTTCTTTCGACCCATGCTGAAGATGTGCGCAGCGCCCTTGATGCCGGCTTTGCAGCGGCGACGATTTTGTCGGGCGGCCCGAGACGGGCTTCCAGCGAGGAACTGCACATCGCCTTTGACGGCGACGCGGTGTTGTTTTCCGATGAGTCGGAGCGCGTGTACCAGGCCGGCGGGTTAGCCGCGTTCCAGGCCAGCGAGCGCGAATCGGCGCGCCAGCCCTTGCACGGCGGTCCGTTCAAGGGGTTTCTGGCCGCGCTGAACCTATTGCAGCGCGAGTTTCCTGAAGAGGCCTGTCCGATCCGCACAGCTTTGGTAACCGCCCGTTCGGCGCCGTCTCACGAGCGGGTGATTCGCACGTTGCGTGAGTGGGATATTCGCTTGGACGAATCCTTGTTTCTTGGCGGTCTGGAGAAGTCCGCGTTCCTGGAAGCGTTTGCCGCTGATGTATTTTTCGATGACCAAGCCGGTCATTGCGAGAAAGCCAGGGAGGTGGTGGCCACGGGGCACGTGCCCCATGGCATCAGTAATGAGGTGAGGATTCAGGCCGAGAGTTAGGGCCGCTGCTAAGCTCATTCAATCTCCTCCACCCTGGCAGTCCAGGAGGTTTTATGATTCGTTCGATGCTGTACGCCACGGACCTCGGTCTGTACGCGCCCTATGTGATGCAGCATGCACTGGCGCTGGCGCGAACGTTCAAGGCTGACCTGTATGTGATTCACGCGGTCGAGCCTATTGGGTTGTTCGCCGAATCGGTGCTGCAGAGCTACCTTGATGAAGCGGCGTTGAGTGAATGGCAGACCCAAGGGCTTAGCACGGTGATGGCGACCATCGAGCAGCGGGTGCTCGACAGTTTCCGCGAGGAGTTGGGGGAGGGTGAGCAGGACTTGAAGTTGATCCGCTCGGTACGTGTGATTCAGGGGGACCCGTGCGAGGTGATTCTCGACCAACTGCGCAAGCTGTCCGTCGACCTGTTGATCGTCGGTAGCCACAGCCATGCAACCGGCACGACAGCGCCGCTTGGGCGTACCGCGGCACGGGTGCTGCAGCTGTCTACGGTGCCGGTTTACTTGGTGCCGTCCTTACAAGGTCGACGCATTGATGACGTATGACCGGTAGAAAACGATAAAAAGTTCTAGATTTATCCGTCTAACCTTTAATATAGTTATATACCGTCGCTGATACCCGTGGCGTCTATCTGCTTTGAGGGACACATATGAAGCTTCAACAACTGCGCTACATCTGGGAAGTGGCGCACCACGACCTCAACGTTTCCGCTACCGCTCAAAGCCTGTACACCTCGCAACCCGGTATCAGCAAGCAGATACGCCTGCTCGAAGACGAGCTGGGCGTCGAAGTGTTCGCGCGCAGCGGCAAGCATCTAACCCGTGTCACCCCGGCTGGTGAGCGCATCATCACTACTGCCGGCGAGATCCTGCGTAAAGTCGAAAGCATCAAGCAGATCGCTCAGGAATTTTCCAACGAGAAAAAAGGCACTCTATCGATCGCCACCACCCACACCCAGGCGCGTTATGCATTGCCTCCGGTGATCCGCGATTTCATCAAGCAATACCCGGACGTGGCCTTGCACATGCACCAGGGCTCGCCGATGCAAATCGCCGAGATGGCTGCTGATGGCACCGTCGATTTTGCCATCGCCACCGAAGCCCTGGAACTGTTCGGTGACCTGGTGATGATGCCGTGCTACCGCTGGAACCGTTGCGTTGTGGTGCCTCAGGGGCACCCGTTGGCCAAACTGCCGAAGCTGACCCTCGAAGCCCTGGCTGAATACCCGATCGTGACCTACGTGTTCGGTTTCACTGGCCGCTCCAAGCTCGACGAAGCTTTCAGCCATCGCGGCCTCACACCGAAAGTGGTGTTCACCGCCGCCGACGCCGACGTGATCAAGACTTACGTGCGCCTGGGCCTGGGTGTGGGTATCGTCGCCAAGATGGCCGTCGACACCAACCTCGACAAAGACCTGGTGGTTCTCGACGCCAGCGAGTTGTTCGAATCCAGCGTGACCAAGATCGGCTTCCGGCGTGGCACGTTCCTGCGTGGGTTCATGTGCGACTTCATCGAGAAGTTTGCGCCGCACCTGACCCGCGAAGTGATGGCCAAGGCGATCCAGTGCCATAACAAACAGGAACTGGAAGAGCTGTTCGACGGCGTTGAATTGCCCGTCCACTGAGTGGTTTATCGGGCCTCGGTAACCGTAAACAGTTGCCGGGCGCCTGCCACCAGAATCTCTACCTCATCGCCTTCGAACTTGCCCAGCAGGCTTTTGCCCATGGGCGAGCGCGGGGTGATGACAGTCACCGGTTGCCCGACCACATCCACCTTCAAGCCTGCAGCATCAGGCGCCAGGAATAGCCATTGCTGGCGACCGTTCTCGTCCTCCAGGCCCAATAGCGCGCCGACTTCTATGCCTCGTTGATCATCGTAGGCACGCAACTGCAGGTTCTGGCACAGCGCGAGCGCTTGCTTGATTTCCTCGACCCGTTTGGCCTGCCCGGCCGCGAGATACGAAGCCTCCAACCCCAGGGTGTCGTATTTGTTTTCCGCGATGTTCTCTTCGTGAGTCGCGGTTTCGTAGGCGGTCTGCGCGGCGCGCTGGGCGATATCGAGATCGACAGTGAGTTTTTCCAGGATCAACTGGAGGACGGCGTGCTTATTCATGGTTGTGCTTGATCATTCGCAGAATTGCAGGACATTGGCCCGGCTCTTTTCATTGGGCGCATTCTGGTCCTGTTGCAGCCAGAACTGGCATTTGGGGTTGGACAGGTTACGTGCGTTGTTACGTGCCTGGTCCAGGGCTTGTTGCTGTTCCTGCTTGTGCAGGTTCTGCTGGTACTGCTCGAACATACGGTTGGGTGGCTCAGGCGCGACAACGGTCGGCTTGCCCAATTGCTGGACTGCCTGCGCCACCGGCGCAAGGCTTTGCGGGAACAGGTAGCTCGACGCCAGCCAGGTGGTCAGCGCAATGGCGATAAACCCCAGCCATACACCCAAGGCGATAGCGATGCACAGCTTGAGCAGCGACAACGATTGATCCGACATGATGGCCTCCTGGCGGGCATTTGCGGCGTAGCGGCGATTGTCGCACAGCCACTGTGCAGAATAATCGCGATCAAGCCTTCTGCATCGGCGCATTTATGCGGACAATCGAGCCTTTGAGCGTTGGAGCCCGGAATGAAAGCCCGCTGGGATATTTTTTGCAGCGTTGTCGATAACTTCGGCGACATCGGCGTGACTTGGCGGCTGGCCCGGCAATTGGTGGTGGAGCATGGCTGCGAGGTGCGCTTGTGGGTTGATGACCTGCGGGCCTTCGAACGCATGTGCCCCGAGGTGGATGTGCAGCGGGAGCAACAGTGGCAGGAGGGCGTTGATGTACACCACTGGCCAGCCCAATGGTCTCCAACTCCTGCCGGAGATGTGGTGATTGCTGCTTTCGCCTGCCAGTTACCGCTTGAGTATATGGAAGCCATGGCCGAGCGTGAGCGCACGCCGTTGTGGATGAACCTGGATTACCTCAGTGCCGAGGACTGGGTGGTGGGCTGCCATCGCCTGCCGTCGGTGAAGTTCAAGGGAGTACAGAAGTACTTCTTTTTCCCCGGCTTCCGATCTGGTACTGGCGGTTTGCTCCGTGAGGCGGGGTTGCTGGAAAAGCGTCACGCTTTTCAACTGGATGTCGCTGCGCAGCGACAATTCCTGCAAACCGTGGGTGTGATTCCGGATGATGGTGCGCGGCTGTTCTCACTGTTTGCCTACGAAAACGCTGGTCTCGCCGGATGGCTGGACGTCTTATCGACGGACGGGCGTGCCACTCATCTATTGGTGCCGGAGGGCCGCATCCTCGGTGACGTACAGCGCTGGCTCGGTGTAGGAGGGCTCGTCGCGGGCGATATTCATCAACGTAAGTCTCTGACCGTGCAGGTGCTGCCGTTCGTGCGTCAGGAGCAATATGACCACCTGCTGTGGTGCTGTGACTTTAACGCAGTGCGCGGTGAAGACTCGTTCGTCCGCGCCCAATGGGCGGGGCGCCCGTTGCTGTGGCACATCTACCGCCAGGACGAAGACATACACCTCGACAAGCTAGATGCCTTCCTGGAGTTGTACACCGCCGCCTTATCACCGGCCGCGAAGGCGGCGTTGGTCGCGCTTTGGCAGGCTTGGAACACCGAGGGTGACATGGCACAGCCGTGGAAAAAATTGTTGGAGCACTGGCCGGAAGTCACTCAACACGCCGAAACGTGGTGTCTGGAACAGGGCTTGCAGGCTGATCTTGCGACGGCGCTGGTACAGTTTTATGAAAGTTGGATATGATACGCCACCTTGATTTTTGTAAATCCCATCCAAATTTCGGATATATGCAATGAAAACTGGTAAAGAACTGAAACCCGGTACAGTGATCCGTCTCGAAAACGACCCTTGGCTGGTTCAGAAAGCTGAGTTCACCAAGTCTGGTCGTAACAGCGCAATCATGAAGACCAAGCTGAAGAACCTGCTGACCGGTTACAAGACCGAGATCGTCTACAGCGCCGATGACAAACTGGACGACGTAATCCTCGACCGCAAAGAAGCGACCCTGTCCTTCATCAGCGGCGACACCTACACGTTCATGGACACCACTGACTACACCATGTACGAGCTGAACGCTGAAGACATTGAAGCCGTTCTGCCGTTCGTGGAAGAAGGTATGGAAGATATCTGCGAAGCGATCTTCTTCGAAGAGCGTTTGGTTTCCGTTGAACTGCCAACCACTATCGTGCGTAAAGTTGCCTACACCGAAGGCTCCGCTCGCGGCGACACTTCGGGCAAGGTGATGAAGCCTGCCAAGCTGGCTAACGGTACCGAGCTGCAAGTAGCTGATTTCATCGAAATCGACGACCTGATCGAGATCGACACCCGCGAAGGCGGTTCGTACAAAGGCCGCGCCAAGAAGTAATTCTGGCTCCGCCCATAAAAAAACCCGACTTCACGTCGGGTTTTTTTATGGGCGGGTGTTTTTCATACGGTTACATGCAGGCGCACATCGACGTTGCCACGGGTGGCGTTGGAGTACGGGCAGACTTGGTGAGCCGCATCGACCAGGCTTTGCGCGTCATCCTGGGCCAGGCCTGGCAGGCTGATGTGCAGGTCGATGTCCAAGCCGAAACCGCCGGGGATCTGGCCGATGCCTACGTGGGCAGTGATCGAGGCGTCGTCCGGGATTTTGCGTTTGGTCTGGCTGGCAACGAATTTCAGCGCGCCGATAAAGCAGGCCGAGTAGCCAGCAGCGAACAGTTGTTCCGGGTTAGTGGCTTGGCCACCGGCGCCGCCCAGCTCTTTAGGCGTGGAGAGCTTAACGTCGAGAATGTTATCGCTGGAAACAGCGCGACCATCACGTCCGCCGGTGGCGGTGGCTACTGCGGTGTAGAGAGTTTGCATGGTGTCGTCCTCGGTCTAGTGTTTCGCAAAATATTTGCGCGCTAATTAGTTTGTGAGGCAAATGTATAGCGCTAATATTTAGTGCACAAGATAATTTTTGAAATGTTTTCCGGGGAGTGCTGCAAGTCAATGCGTGAAGGTGGCTAAACGGTGCTTTGCAGGTTACTGCGCAACGTAATCAGATCAGCTTGCAGCTTGCGCAACTGCTCCAGTTCCAAACCGCTGGCCCTGAGGATGCACTGCGGAATACCCATTGCCTTGTCCTGCAAGGCACGTCCCGCGGCAGTCAATTCCACCACCACCACCCGTTCATCTTCGCGGCTGCGGGTGCGGCTGAGAAGGCCTTCGGCCTCCAGGCGCTTGAGCAGTGGCGTCAGTGAGCCAGGGTCCGTCAGCAGGCGGCTGCTGATTTCGCCGACAGTCAAACCGTCCTCTTCCCACAGCACCATCATGGCTAAGTACTGCGGGTACGTCAGGCCGAGAGCTTGCAGCAGAGGCTTGTAGACCTTGGTCATAAGCAATGAAGTGGAGTGCAAGGCGAAACACAGCTGGTTATTCAGCATCAGGGATTCGCACGGATCAGGGTTTTTGCTCATGGCGGTGCCTTAAAAACGTGTATGGGCTGAAATCTAGCGGGCAAATCTTTAATGCGCCAGATAATTCGGTCCAGGCGCTCAGACCAGGCCGCTCTGTAGCGCCAGATCCCATGGCGGCACTGGACTGAAACGGGATTTGAGGTACTCCAGCAGCAAGCGGCTGCGCGCGTTGGCCTGCTGTTCCAGTCGCAGCGCATAGATTCCGGTGGTTTCCGGGCTGGGTAGGCCATCTTCGCAAAACAGCGGCAGCAACTCGCCGCGCACCAGGTATTCGCTGACCAGCCAAGTGGGCAGGTGGGCGATGCCCAACCCGGCCAACGCGCCTGAGAGCAGCGCTTCGGCATTGTTGGCGCTCATGCGGATGCGCCGCGGGCGATAGGTTGCGCGGCGCCCGTCCAACTCGAAGCGCCACGCGAACATCGGCGCCAGGCCATCCCAGTCCAAGCCGTCATGGTCACTCAACTCTCGGGGATGGGTCGGAGTGCCGCGGCTTTTGAGGTAGGCGGGACTGGCGCAGGCGATGCGCACGATGCTGGCCAAGGGCGTGGCGATCAACCGGGTGTCGACGATATGCCCGGCCCGCAGTACCAGATCGACCTTGCCCAAGTGCGCACCCTGCATATCCACAAAACTGTCGATCAGATGCAGGTGCACGTCCAGGCCGGGGTAGACCTTCAGAAAGTCCGCAATCACCGGTGCCAGATGCCGTCGACCAAACGCCGCGGGCGCATCCACGCGGATCAAGCCTTCCGGCGCATGGCTCAGGGACACCGCTTCGGCGCGCGCCAGTTGCAATTCGCTGACAATCCGCCGCGCCCGCTCGGCAAACGCCAGGCCAGCGGGCGTCGGCACTACCGCATGAGTGCTGCGTTGGAACAAGCGGCTACCCACTGAGCTTTCCAGGCTGTCGATGCGCCGCGCCACCGCGGAGGGCGTCAGTGGGTGGCGGCGTGCAGCTGCGGAAAAGCTGCCGGTTTCGAGGACATCTAGAAACAGGCTCAACTGATCAGTGAGGGTATTGGGGTTCATGGCTGAGTGCTTGTGCAAAATTGGCACAGCCATTGTGCGTTGCTGTGCGTTTCCGCGCCAGGGCCGACTGCGTAGCATGCAGAGCCTGGGATTGTGGAGTAATGAGCGGTGTGGGATTTAGCGATGTACCTGGTGCTGGGCGCTGCCTTGGGCACGGTGGGCGGGTTGTTTGGCATTGGCGGTGGGCTGATTGCGATCCCGGTGCTCGGCGTATTGTTTGGCCTGGATCAACAAATTGCTCAGGGCACCGCGCTGGTGATGGTAGTGCCAAATGTGATGCTCGCCCTGTGGCGTTACCACCAGCGCAACCGAATTGAACTGCGTCACGCGCTGCCGCTTGGGATTATGGGTTTCAGCTTTGCCTGGCTGGGCTCGATCTGGGCGGTAGGCCTTGATGCTGGGGCGATGCGGATTGGCTTTATTGCCTTTCTGGTGGCGTTGTCGGCCTACAACCTGCTGCGCATGTTCACCCGCAACGCGCCGCCGACCGCGCAAATGCGTTATTCCTGGCCCTGGCTCGGGGTGCTGGGCGCCGTATCCGGCTCCATGGGCGGCCTGTTTGGTGTCGGCGGCGCGGTGGTTGCCACTCCGGTGCTGACCAGTGTGTTCGGCACCACCCAAGTCGTCGCTCAAGGCTTGTCCCTGGCCTTGGCCTTGCCCAGCACGGGCGTGACCCTCGTCACCTACGCCTGGCACCACGAAGTGGACTGGATGATCGGCATACCCCTGGCGGTCGGTGGCCTGCTGAGTATCAGTTGGGGCGTGAAAGTTGCCCACGCATTACCCGAGCGCCTGTTGCGTGGCCTGTTCTGCGGTTTCCTGGTGGTGTGTGCGGTGATGCTGACCTTTAAAGTCTGAAGCCTTCCAGGATGTACTCGGCCAGGCACTCGGTGATTGGCGAGGTGATTTGCGGGTTGCGCAGCAAGTGCAGATTCATCGAGGGCAGCGGTGGGAAACCCTCGTCGCTGCCGAGTACGCGCAAGTCTTCAGTCACCAGGCTTTCCATGCAGATCATCGCGGCCAGGCCGGCACTCACCACCGCCTGGATAGCTGCCACGTTGGTGCTGTGGTACGCCAGGCGATAGTCTCGGCCGGAAGCATCCAGAGCGGCGCGGGTCCACTGTGTATACAAGCAGTCGGCGCCGGAGACTGCCAGGGGCACGGCATCGTGGTCTTCCACGCAAAAGCAGGGCGCTGCTGCCCAGACCATCCGTTCAGTGCGCAACAGTTCGCCGATTTCTTTGCCAGGTTCGCGGCTGATTACCGTCAGTGCCAGGTCGCGTCGCTGCATCAGCACCGTTGACGACTCGCAATGCAGTTCGATTTGGATCAGCGGGTACGCTTTGGAAAATTGCTTGAGGATTCCTGGAAGGAAGCGCATTACGTAGTCATCCGGCGTGCCGATCCGCACCAGCCCCACCATATGCGGCTCGCGCAGGGTGTTGAACACCTCGCTATGCAGTTTCAGGATTCGCCGCGCATAACCCAACAGTACTTGGCCTTCGGGCGTCAGGCGCACCTGCCTGCCGTCGCGCTCGAACAGTTTGCGCTGCAACACGTCTTCTTCGAGGCGCTTCATCTGCATGCTCACCGCCGATTGAGTGCGGTTGACCAGTTCGCCAGCGCGGGTAAAACCGCCTTGGTCGGCGATGGCGACGAAGGTGCGCAGCACTTCAGTGTCGATGCTTGGGTAGCTGGACATTGATCAATCCCAGAGATGTATTGCATAAGAAACATTCGTTGGATTGATCATAGTGCCACGCACACACTGACGTCATCCCCAAGGGAGGGCGAGAAGATGAAAGGTCAGAATGGTTTTGCGTTGATGGCGAAGTGGCCGTTTGCCGGGTTGTTTCAAACCGTAGCCCGTTGGCAAGCATTGCACGAAGAGCGCCGAATGCTGGCGAGCATGAGCGATGAAGCGCTCAAGGACATCGGCCTTAGCCGCGCTGATGTGGAGCAGGAGAGCCATCTGCACTTCTGGGAAGACCCGCTGCGAAAATGACTCCGGATGCAGTAGGGTAGGTCGCGCGCCTTCAAGGAGATTCCCATGCCCGCCGACCAGTCTTTTTCCCTCAAGCAAGCTCGACGCATGGCGCTGGCGGCCCAAGGTTTTTCCGGGCGCCAGCCGCCTGCAGAGATCAAGTCCGCGCACCTCAATCGACTGATCGAACGCCTCGGTGTATTGCAGATTGATTCGGTCAACGCTGTGGTGCGTTCCCATTACCTTCCGCTGTTTTCCCGTCTGGGTCGCTATTCTCCTTTACTGCTTGAGCAGGCCGCTTGGAGCCAGGGCCGGCGGCGTTCGCTCTTCGAATATTGGGGGCATGAAGCCTCGCTGTTGCCCATGGCGATGTACCCCTTGATGGGTTGGCGCATGGCGCGGGCGCAGCAGGGGCAAGGCATTTATTCGCAGATGGCGCGTTTCGGAAGGGAGCAGCAGTCCATCATTCAGCGTGTGCTGAAGACCGTCGAACAGCAAGGCGCCCTCGGTGCCGGTAGCCTGTCCACCCGCGAAGAGCGCGCAGGTCCCTGGTGGGACTGGAGTAATGAAAAGCACGCGCTTGAATGGTTGTTCGCCGCCGGCCTGGTGACCGTTGCCGGTCGTCGTGGTTTCGAGCGACTTTACGACTTGCCCGAGCGCGTCATCCCTGGCGATATCCTTAAGCAAGCCCCGTTGACTGAAGCCGAGGCCCAGCGCGGCTTGTTATTGCACAGCGCCACCGCCTTGGGGGTGGGCACCGAAAAAGACCTGCGTGATTACTTCCGCCTCGATCCCGCCGATAGTCGCAAGCGTCTGGTCGAATTGGTCGAAGAGGGGCTATTGCTGGTGTACCAGGTGCAAGGCTGGAAGCAACCGGCTTACTGCCTGCCAGAACCGAAAGTGCCGCGCAAAGTATCGGTGAGTGCGCTGCTGTCGCCGTTCGATTCGCTGATTTGGGAGCGCAGCCGCACAGAGCGCCTGTTCGATTTCCGTTACCGGCTTGAGATCTACACCCCGCAAGACAAACGGGTGTATGGCTATTACGTGCTGCCGTTTATGCACAACGAACGTATTGCCGCGCGGGTGGACCTGCGAGCGGAGCGCGCCAACGGGCGTTTGGCGGTGCATGCGGTGCACGAGGAAGAGCCGGGGTTGGATGATGAAGGGATGCTTGCGCTTGCGCTGAACCTGCGGCAGATGGCCGATTGGTTGGGGCTGGAACAGGTACAGCTCAATTGCCAGCGCCCGAGCGCCGCTCGGTTGCGGCTTGCGATGCTCAATGGCGGCGCTGGTTTCTAGGGCGCCATCGGGAGCAAGCGCCCTCCCACACTTGGAATACGTTTCCCTGTGGGAGGGGGCTTGCTCCCGATGGCGTCAATTCTGCCAACTAAAATTTCAGCGTTTGACTTGCTTCAGCGTTTCGGCAATCAGGAACGCCAACTCCAGCGACTGATCGGCATTCATCCTAGGGTCGCAATGGGTGTGGTAGCGGTCCGACAAGCCATCTTCGGTGATCGGGCGCGCGCCGCCGATGCACTCTGTGACGTTCTGCCCGGTCATCTCGATATGAATCCCGCCGGCATAGCTGCCCTCGGCCTGGTGCACCTGGAAGAACTCCTTCACTTCGCCGAGGATCTGCGCAAAGTCGCGGGTCTTGTAGCCGCTGCTGGCCTTGATGGTGTTCCCGTGCATCGGGTCCGAGCTCCACAGTACCTGCTTGCCCTCGCGCTGCACGGCGCGGATCAGGTTGGGTAGATGGTCGCCGACCTTGCCTGCGCCCATGCGCGCGATCAGGTTCAGGCGGCCCGGATCGTTGTCCGGGTTGAGGACGTCGATCAGGCGGATCAGATCCTCCGGGTTCATGCTCGGGCCGACCTTGACGCCGATCGGGTTGTTCACCCCGCGCAGGAATTCGACGTGAGCGCCATCCAACTGACGGGTGCGGTCGCCGATCCACAGCATGTGGGCCGAGCAGTCGTAATAGTCGTTGGTCAGACTGTCGCGACGCACGAAGGCTTGTTCGTAGTTGAGCAGCAGCGCTTCATGGGCGGTGAAAAAACTCGTTTCGCGCAACTGCGGCGAGCTGTCCATGCCGCAGGCGCGCATAAAGGCCAGGGTCTCGTCGATGCGGTTTGCCAGTTGGCTGTACTTCTCGGCCAGGGCGGAGTTGGCGATAAAGTCCAGGTTCCACTGGTGCACCTGATGCAGGTCGGCGAAACCGCCCTGGGCGAAGGCGCGCAGCAGGTTGAGGGTAGCGGTGGATTGGTGATACGACTGCAGCAGGCGGTCCGGATCGGGTACACGGCTTTTTTCGTCGAAGCCGATGCCGTTGACGATATCGCCACGGTAGGCGGGCAGGGTGATGCCGTCGATGGTCTCATCGTTGGCCGAGCGCGGCTTGGCGAACTGGCCGGCCATGCGCCCGACTTTCACCACTGGGCAGCCGGCGGCGAAGGTCATCACAATCGCCATCTGCAACAACACCTTGAAGGTGTCGCGGATTTTCGCGGCGGAAAACTCGACGAAACTCTCGGCGCAGTCGCCGCCTTGTAACAGGAAGGCGCGACCCTGGGTCACTTCGGCAAACTGGCGGCGCAACTCGCGGGCTTCCCCGGCAAACACCAGCGGCGGGTAGCTGGCCAGACTCTGCTCCACCCGCAACAGGTGTGCAGCGTCCGGGTATTGGGGTTGTTGCTGGATCGGCAGGGCGCGCCAGCTGTCGGGGCTCCAGGGTTGGCTCATCATGAACTCGATTGGCTGATTGACGGTCGGGCGCCAATGTTATCAGCAATTAGTGCGTGACCTGCTGCTGCCGGTTGGCCGACAATCGCGCCTTTGCCGTACAGCAAACCCGTTAGGAGTAGTGATGACAGAGGAGCGTGTCGAGCGCCTGCTCGCCGAAGTTCATGATGACTTCGGCATGATCCGTGTGCTCGAAGTGGCCGATTACCGGTTTCTCGAATTCGGCGATGCCATTGAGCAAAGCTGCGTGTTCACTGCAGATCCGAGCTGGCTGGAGTACGACTACACCCGCGCGATGCTGATCGGCGCGTTGTGCCATGAACAGCCGGAGAGCGCCTTGTTCCTCGGTCTGGGCGCCGGTACGTTGACCCAGGCGTGCCTCAAGTTCCTCCCGTTGGAAGACGTCGAAGCCATCGAGCTGCGCCCCGATGTGCCGCGCCTGGCCATTGAGTACCTGGGGCTGGACGATGATCCGCGCCTGTACATCCGCATCGGCGACGCCCTGGAGTTGCTGGAGACCGCTGAATCGGCGGACTTGATTTTCGTCGACCTCTATACCGATGTCGGCCCCGGCGTTGGGCACCTGGCGTGGACCTTCCTGGAAAACTGCCAGAAGAAACTCAACCCCGGCGGCTGGCTGGTGATCAATCAGTGGGCGACTGACGACGGCAAACCGCTGGGCGCGGCGTTGTTGCGTGGGTTGTATCACCGGCACTACTGGGAACTGCCGGTGAAGGAGGGCAATGTGATTTTGCTGGTACCTTCGGAGCTGGATCAGGAGCTGGATCTTGATGCCCTTTCTACTCGGGCTGAGTTGTTGGCGCCGCGTCTGGGGTATTCGTTGCAGCCCTTGATCAAGGCGATTCGGCCGGCTACGTAGTCGCCTGTACCGACGCCATCGGGGGCGAGTCGAATCGTCGCACCGCACGTCCCACACTAGGAACTCATTTCAAATGTGGGAGGGAGCTTGCCCCGATGGCGTCGGTATAGGCGACTCAAATACCCTTGAATACCCCCGGCCGCTTCTCGACCATCGCGCGCAGGCCTTCCTTGGCATCCTCGCTGTTCAGCAATTTATCCACCATCGGCGGCAGCGCGGCGGCCGCAACGGTTTCGCCTTCCACACGTGCCAGGCGGGCCGACATCAAGGTGGCCTGGACGCCAAGCGGCGCCTGGCGCGCGATGCGACTGGCCAGTTCGATGGCGCGGGGCAGCAGGTCTTCACTGGCCATTACTTCCTGCACCAAACCCAGGCGCAGGGCTTCATGGGCGTCGAACTCGTCGCCGGTCAGCAGCCAGCGCATGGCGTTGCCCCAGCCGGCGATCTGATGAAAGCGCAATGTCGCACCGCCAAACGGAAAGATCCCGCGCTGTACTTCCATCTGCGCAAAGCGGGTATTGCTCGCACACAGGTTGATATCCGCCGCGAGCATCAACTCGATACCAATGGTGAGGCAGTAGCCCTGGGCGGCGACGATCACCGGTTTACTGACCCTGGGGCCTGCGAAAACGCCCCAGGGATCACAGCCTCCCAGCGGCGGTTGCCAGCCGCCCGCCATTACCCCGCTGACATTGGCCAGGTCCAGGCCGGCGGTGAAGTGGTCGCCATGGGCAAATACTACGGCCACTCGTGCGTCATCGTTTCGATCAAATTCGCCATAAGCCAAGCTCAGCTCATTGAGCAAATCCAGGTCGAAGGCGTTGCGCTTGGCCACCCGGTCCAGGCCCAACAGCAGGACATGGCCCTGGAGTTCACGGCTGACGCGGCTGCTGCTGGCTTGATTCATTGGGTGTGCCCTCGGGTGGAGAGAAGGGTTTCAGACCAAAGGTCTTGGTCTAAGGGTGAATCGTTTAAGCCTTATGACCAACAGGGCCGGGCCTTTGAAAAATAGACCCTGGCAGGGTTATCTGCAAAGACTGTGACGCAGCACGGTTTATCGGTGCTTTGCGATAAAAAAAGCTCCCTTTTTCAAGTATTTCCGGTATAGTGCGCGCCGGCCTTTAACCGGGCCGCGTTTAGGTAGCGCAATTCCCCGAAGTCAGCTTCGGCTGCATGTCCGCACAGCGGACTCTTCCTTAACGAATCTTTTTCATTCATTCGTTTTCGCAAATCCCCGCCGACAAAGCAGCCAGGGCGACTCTTGAGTCTCAACACGGCATGCGCAGCTTTGGAGCATGGGTCTTTGCGGATGCACTTAGAGGCAGACCCATGACCCAGGAAACCGGCGGCTTCGCCGCTTTTAATCTTAACCCGAACATTCTTGCTGCCGTCATTGCGACCGGCTACGAAGAACCTTCGGCGATTCAGCAGCAATCGATCCCGATCATCATGGCCGGCCAAGACATGATTGGCCAGGCGCAAACCGGTACCGGTAAAACCGCCGCGTTCGCCCTGCCTATCCTGCACTGCATCGATCCTGCCAAGCGCGAGCCGCAAGCCCTGATCCTGGCGCCAACCCGTGAGTTGGCGCTGCAAGTAGCAACCGCTTTTGAAACCTACGCCAAGCAAATGCCGGGCGTTACCGTTGTTGCCGTTTACGGCGGCGCGCCGATGGGCCCGCAACTGAAAGCCATCCGTAATGGCGCTCAGATCGTCGTGGCTACCCCAGGCCGTCTGTGCGACCACCTGCGTCGCGACGAAAAAGTACTGTCGACCGTGAACCACCTGGTTCTCGACGAAGCTGACGAAATGTTGAAGCTGGGCTTCATGGATGACCTGGAAGTCATCTTCAAGGCACTGCCACCGACCCGTCAGACCGTACTGTTCTCGGCCACCCTGCCACAGTCGATCCGTGCCATTGCCGAGCGCCATCTGCGCGATCCGCAACACGTGAAGATCCAGACCAAGACTCAGACCGTTACCGCGATCGAACAGGCTCACCTGTTGGTTCACGCTGACCAGAAGACCTCGGCTGTATTGAGCCTGCTGGAAGTCGAAGACTTCGACGCCTTGATCATGTTCGTGCGCACCAAGCAAGCGACCCTGGACTTGGCCAGTGCCCTGGAAGCCAAAGGCTATAAAGCCGCTGCGCTGAACGGTGACATTGCCCAGAACCAACGTGAGCGCGTGATCGACTCCCTCAAGGATGGCCGTCTGGACATCGTTGTTGCGACCGACGTAGCGGCTCGTGGTCTCGACGTTCCGCGTATCACCCACGTGTTCAACGTTGACATGCCTTACGATCCAGAATCCTACGTTCACCGTATCGGCCGTACAGGCCGTGCCGGTCGCGAAGGTCGTGCACTGCTGCTGGTGACTCCACGTGAGCGTCGCATGCTGCAAGTGATCGAGCGCGTAACCGGTCAGAAAGTTGCCGAAGTCCGCCTGCCGGATGCCCAGGCCGTTCTCGATGCCCGCATCAAGAAACTGACCAACAGCCTGTCGCCTCTGGTGGCTGACGCTGAATCGACTCACGGCGACCTGCTGGACCGCCTGACCGCCGATATCGGTTGCACTCCACGTGCCCTGGCTGCTGCCCTGCTGCGCAAGGCTACAAACGGTCAGGCCCTGACCCTGGCAGCTATCGAGAAAGAGCGCCCACTGGTACCGAACAACGCGCCACGCGGTGATCGTCCAGAGCGTACCGGCGACCGTCCAGACCGTGGTGATCGTGAGCGTCGTGCTCCGGTTCCATTGGCTGAAGGTCGTGCTCGTTGCCGTACCGCGCTGGGCGCGCGTGATGGTATCGCTGCCAAGAACCTGCTGGGCGCTATCCTGAATGAGGGTGGCCTGGCACGTGAAGCAATCGGCCGTATCCAGGTCCGTGACAGTTTCTCCCTGGTGGAGCTGCCGGAAGACGGTCTGGAGAAGCTGCTGACCAAGCTGAAAGACACTCGCGTTGCCGGTAAGCAGTTGAAGCTGCGTCGCTACCGCGAAGATTGATCCGCCCTTGGGCTGATTGATCACACATAAAAAATCCCCGACTGGTTCGGGGATTTTTTTTGCGCCGCTGTTTTAACAATAAAGAGTTAGCCGAAGCGGTAAATGTCCATGCCCAAGGCGCCCATGGTGAAGCCTTGGTGCGCGATGCTGAAGTCCCCACCAGCGCCACGCGCAAAGTACAGCGGCAACAGATGTTCATCGCTTGGATGGCTGCGCACGGCGTGGGGCGCTTGGCGCCGATAGTCGTGCAACGCGGCTTCATCGTTGGCAGCGAGCTTATCCACCACCCAATCCCGGAAGCCCCGCGCCCAAGGTTCGATGCTTTCAGGCCCTGCGTGCCAGTCCAGTTCGCCCAGATTATGCGTGATGCTGCCGGAACCGATCAGCAGTACGCCTTCCTCGCGCAAACTGGTCAAGGCATGCCCGACTCGCGTCTGCAGGGCAGGGCCCATGCGGCTGGGCAATGATACCTGCACGACTGGGATATCCGCCGCGGGGTACATCAGCGACAGAGGCACCCAGGTGCCATGGTCGAAGGGGCGCTGGTCGTCGATGCGTGCATTCAGGCCGTCGGCGCGCAGCAGCCCGACGATCTCTCCCGCCAACTGTGGGTTGCCCGGTGCGGGGTATTGCACGGCAAACAGCTCGCGGGGGAAGCCGCCGAAGTCGTGCCAGGTTTCGGGTGCGGCGCTGCCGCTGACCAGTAAATCGTGGCTTTCCCAGTGTGCCGATACCACCACTATCGCCTTAGGGCGGGGCATTTCGGCAGCCAGGCGTTGCAAAGCCGGTCCGCTGGCGCCGGGTTGAAGGGCAAGCATGGGCGAACCGTGGGAGATAAACAGGCTGGGGAACATAAGAAGAGTCCTGAGCGTTAACATGTAGCCATCTTCAGTCAAATCATTGATCTAAATCTAATATAAGTTTTAGCGCGTTTTGATCGAATTATCGGAGGTGATTCCATGGAGCCCAAGTTTTGGCAGGAGCGCTGGGCGAGAAACCAGCTCGGCTTTCATTTGCCTGAGGTTAATCCTTATTTAGAACGGCATTGGCCTTCGTTGGCGCTCGCGGAGGGCGCCAAGGTACTGGTGCCGCTGTGTGGCAAAAGCCTGGACCTGATGTGGCTGGCCACCCAGGGTCATCGGGTACTCGGCGTTGAGCTATCAGAGCAGGCGGTTGAAGCCTTCTTCAGCGAGCAGAGCCTGACGCCGCGAATCACTCAGCGCGGTGTGTTCACGGTGTATCAGGCTGATTTGATCGAAGTGTGGTGCGGCGATTTCTTCGCCCTCGACGCTGAGGTTCCGGCTGATTGCACTGCGGTCTATGACCGTGCCGCTCTGATCGCCTTACCGCCGTTGATGCGCTCGCAATACACCGAGCAGTTGAACAACATGCTACGTCCAGGCTGCCAGGGTTTGCTGATCACCCTCGACTACGACCAGACGCAAAAGGCAGGCCCACCGTTTGCGGTGACGGATGAAGAGGTAAAGGTACTGTTGGGAGCACACTGGAGCCTGCAGGTGATCGAGAAGCAAGACATTCTGGGTGAGAGCTGGAAGTTCGTGCAGGACGGCGTCACGGGCTTGGACGAGCGGGTCTACAGAGTCGCGCGGGCATAAAACTGTGCCCACAAAAAAAGGGGCGATTAGATCGCCCCTTTTTTGCATTACCAGGTATCAGCCCCGACGACGAAGCGCGTCAATACGCTCTTCCAGTGGTGGGTGGCTCATGAACATACGAGCCAAACCCTGTTTGATGCCGCCGTTGATGCCAAAAGCGGTCAGGCTGTCAGGCATATGCACTGGCAGGCCCTGTTCGGAACGCAAGCGTTGCAGCGCGCTGATCATTGCATTGGTGCCTGCCAGGCGCGCGCCGGCTTCGTCTGCGCGGAACTCTCGTTTGCGCGAGAACCACATCACGATCGCACTGGCCAGGAAGCCCAGCACCACTTCGGCAAAGATGGTCGCCACGAAGTAGGCGATACCGCGACCGCCTTCGTTCTTGAAGATTACTTTGTCCACAAAGTTACCGATAATCCGCGCAAAGAACATCACGAAGGTGTTGACCACACCCTGTACCAGCGCAAGGGTAATCATGTCGCCGTTGGCTACGTGACCAATTTCGTGCGCGAGTACTGCCTTTACTTCATCGGGTGAGAAGCGTTCGAGCAAGCCCTGACTGACGGCCACGAGCGCGTCGTTCTTATTCCAGCCCGTCGCAAAGGCATTGGCCTCATAAGCAGGGAAAATCCCGACTTCGGGCATTTTGATACCTGCTTCTTGAGACAACTGCTCCACGGTTTGCATCAGCCATTGTTCATGGCGAGTGCGTGGTTGGGTGATGACTTGGGTGCTGGTGCTCATCTTCGCCATCCACTTGGAGATGAACAGCGAGAACAGCGAGCCGGCAAAACCAAAGACCGCACAGAAAATCAGCAGCTGATTGAGGTTCAGATCAACCCCGTTGGCCGCCATGAACCCGTTGAAGCCGAAAAGGCTCAGGGTGATGCTGGCAATCAGCACGACCGCCAGGTTAGTGGCCAAGAACAGCAGGATGCGCATCATGGTTGTAGAGTTCTCCTCATGCTTAATATGTCGCGTACTGCGGGGTATATAAGGTGCGGCATGGGGTGATTCAACCGAGCGACTATTTCAAACTGTGTCCTACAGCCTGAATGTAGAGCTTTGAAGGGATTTTCCGACTAGGAATGTCACCAGAGATGCCCCACTTTTTGCCTCACAACCCTGCAATTATAGGGGGCACGTGGCTTGAGAGAGGCAAGTGCCATACAGAAAAAGGGCGAGATCAGAGAAGTGTTGCCAGATAATCGCTGTACGACCGAATGTCGGTCGTACAGCGCCATGCTACTACTGGCGATAGGTCTTGAGGAAATTGCCAATACGGCCAATCGCCATGTCCAAGTCATCTACGCGCGGCAAGGTCACCACGCGGAAGTGATCCGGCCACGGCCAGTTGAACGCGGTGCCCTGAACCACCAACAGCTTTTCCGACAGCAACAAGTCGAGCACGAACTTTTCGTCGTTTAGGATCGGGCATACCTTCGGGTCTATCCGTGGAAAAGCGTACAGCGCACCCATGGGTTTCACGCAGCTCACACCGGGGATCGCATTGAGCAGCTCCCACGTGCGGTTGCGTTGTTCCAGCAGGCGGCCCTGGGGCAGTACCAGGTCATTAATGCTCTGGTAGCCGCCCAGAGCGGTCTGGATCGCATGCTGGCTCGGTACGTTGGCACACAGGCGCATGTTGGCCAGCATGTCGATGCCTTCGATGTAGCTCTGGGCGTTGTGCTTGGGACCGGAGATGGCGATCCAGCCGGAGCGGAAACCCGCCACGCGGTAGGACTTGGACAGGCCGTTGAAGGTCAGGCACAACAGGTCCGGTGCCAGGGAGGCGGTGCATACGTGCACGGCGTCGTCGTAGAGGATCTTGTCGTAGATCTCGTCGGAGAACACCACCAGGTTGTGCTGGCGTGCCAGTTCCAGCATGCCCAGCAGCACTTCCTTGGAATACACCGCGCCGGTGGGGTTGTTCGGGTTGATGATCACCAGTGCCTTTGTGTTCGGAGTGATCTTGGCCTTGATGTCAGCCAGGTCCGGGAACCAGTCGGCGCCTTCGTCGCACAGGTAGTGCACCGGGTGGCCGCCGGCCAGTGTCACGGCTGCGGTCCACAGTGGATAGTCCGGTGCAGGTACCAGCACTTCGTCGCCATTGTTCAGCAGGGCCTGCATGGACATCACGATCAGTTCGGACACGCCATTGCCCAGGTAGATGTCTTCAATGCCGACGCCTTCCACCTGCTTCTGCTGGTAGTACTGCATCACCGCTTTACGCGCGCTGAACAGGCCTTTGGAGTCGCTGTAGCCCTGAGCGGTAGGCAGGTTGCGGATAACGTCCTGGAGGATTTCGTCCGGTGCTTCGAAACCAAAAGGCGCCGGATTGCCAATGTTCAGCTTGAGGATGCGATGACCTTCCTCTTCCAGGCGTTTGGCGTGCTTGAGCACTGGGCCGCGAATGTCGTAGCAGACGTTGGCGAGCTTGTTCGATTTGCTGACCTGCATGGCGATGTGATCCTGAAAATGAACGATCCAGACGGTGTGTGCACTACCGTACTGCGAATCCTGCGAGGCCCGCACCCATAAATACGTTTGAATGCCGATAGCGCGGGTGCCAGACTGGCGTTTTGAAGAGGCGCAATCATACGTGCCGCCTGATCCATGGAAAAGACACAGATCAGGCTTTTTCAGTTGCCGAGGTGTACCGATGGAAAAGTTGCAGAAAACCGTTGAAGAGTGGAAGGCCATGCTCGATCCGGAGCAGTACAACGTGTGCCGGCTCAAAGGCACCGAACGGCCTTTCAGCGGCAAGTACAACGGCACCAAGACCGACGGCGTTTACCACTGCATCTGCTGCAATGAGCCGCTGTTCGATTCCACCACCAAATTCGACTCCGGCTGCGGCTGGCCCAGCTTTTACGCGCCGATTGCCGACAGCGCGATGATCGAGATTCGTGATGTCAGCCACGGCATGATCCGTACCGAGGTAACCTGCGCAAAGTGTGACGCGCACCTGGGCCATGTGTTCCCGGATGGGCCGCCGCCGACCGGCCTGCGTTATTGCATCAATTCGGTGTGCCTGGACCTGGTCCCGCGTTAAGCCTGCGTGGTGAGGGAGCATCCTCCCTCACCACGTGCGCCCATAACGGATGATCAGTTTGATCAATTCAATTGCACACAATTGAATTGCCTACTATGTTTCTACTTCTTTCCGCTTTTATCGAGGCACTGCCATGAGCAACGACCTGCTGAGCATCCCTTGCACCACCATCAAGGGTGAGCAAAAGACCTTGGCCGATTTCGCCGGCAAGGCCGTGCTGGTGGTCAACACTGCCAGCAAGTGCGGCTTCACCCCTCAGTACAAGGGGCTGGAACAGCTCTGGCAGCAGTACAAAGACCAGGGCCTGGTGGTGCTGGGCTTTCCCTGCAATCAGTTCGGCAAGCAGGAGCCCGGTGACGAAGGCGCTATCTCAACGTTCTGTGAGCTGAATTTCGGTGTCAGCTTTCCGTTGTTCAAGAAGATCGACGTCAATGGCAGCGATGCCCATCCACTGTTCGTGCAATTGAAAAAACAGGCGCCGGGCCTGTTGGGGTCCAAGGGCATCAAGTGGAACTTCACCAAGTTCCTCATCGGCCGTGACGGCCAGGTGGTCAAGCGCTTCGGCCCTACCACCAAGCCAAAAGACCTTACCCAAGAGATCGAAGCCCTGCTCAAATGACCGACTTGCCCGCGGTGTCCCTGGCACTGGATAACCAGCTGTGTTTCAAACTCTACGCCGCCTCACGGGCCGTGACCCGCGCTTATAAGCCGATGCTCGACCAGTTGGGTCTGACTTATCCGCAATACCTGGCGATGCTGGTGTTATGGGAATGGCACGACGCAGCCCCTGAGCAGCCGACAGTCAAAGCTCTGGGCGAACGCCTGATGCTCGACTCGGGCACGCTGACACCCTTGCTCAAACGGCTGGAGCAGATTTCACTGGTGCGGCGCCGGCGCAGTGCCCAGGATGAACGGGAGGTGCATCTGAGCTTGAGTGACGCCGGCGTGGAACTGCGTGATCAGGCCCTCGCTCTGAAGACTCGGCTGTTGTGCGACAGTGGGGTTGATCTGAATCAGGCAGACACCTTGCGCGTTGGCCTGGATCAGTTATTGGCGCAGATCAGAGCGCTGTCGTCCGAGGC
Source organism: Pseudomonas sp. W22_MBD1_FP4 (assembly GCF_052113765.1). Classification (NCBI taxonomy): domain Bacteria; kingdom Pseudomonadati; phylum Pseudomonadota; class Gammaproteobacteria; order Pseudomonadales; family Pseudomonadaceae; genus Pseudomonas; species Pseudomonas sp. W22_MBD1_FP4. The sequence goes on from NZ_JBGQOI010000007.1 coordinate 142,417, forward strand.
ACCCACAGGTCCAGCAGCGCATTGAGTTCTTCGCGGCGGAACGGTTTAGCCAGATAGTCATTCATCCCCGCCGCACGGCAGCGCTCTCGTTCTTCGGGCATGGCGTTGGCAGTCAGCGCGACAATCGGCAGGTCTGGCCAGCGCCCGCTGCGGCGAATCTGCCGGCTGGCCTCGTAGCCATCCATCACCGGCATGTTGCAGTCCATCAGCACCATATCGAAGCGTTGTTCTTCAAGAAACTTTAGTGCTTCACCACCGTGGGCGGCCACTATCACTTCGCAGCCCAGCTTGCTGAGCATGCCCTTGGCCACCAGTTGGTTTACCGGATTGTCCTCCACCAGGAGTATGCAGCCGCGATGCGCGAGTGGGGCGGCATCCAGTTGGATGGGGTCAAGAACCAGGTGCATGTCGGTGCGTAAATTGCGCTGAAGAATCTGGTACAGCGCGTTGCGGCTCAAGGGGCGTGCTTGCTGGTGCAAAGGCGCCAACGCCGCGACCTCTTCGCTGGGCATGAAATTGCCATAGGCCGTCACCAGCAGGATGGGCGCGGTAATGCCCGGCCGTATACGGAACAGACATTCAGGGCAGTCGGTAATCAGCAAGTCAGGCGTTTGCCCGCTCAGGTCGTCATCCATGGTGAAACATTGGGGGGTAAGGCCCCAACTGGGCAGCAGGGTCGTGAGCAACTCGGTCAGGCCACCGCCGATGTTGGTGATGGCAACGACCTTGCCTGTGAGAGGCGGTGGCTGCACGGCGGGCAAGTGGGTAGGTAATGGCAGTTGCGCACAGAACTGGCTGCCAAAGCCTACCTCTGAACTGATACTCAACCGTCCCTTCATGGCTTCACACAGATTGTGAGTCAACGCCAGACCCAGCCCTGTCCCGCCAAACTGACGAGTGATCCCGGCGCCGGCCTGGGTGAACGGCTGGAATATTTTCACTTGCGCTTCCTGCGCAATGCCGATGCCGGTATCGCAGACCTCAATGCTCACGCCGCCGTCGTAAGTGCGCAGGCGCACATCAACTCGACCGAAGCGCGTGAACTTCAGAGCGTTGGACAGTAAGTTGCTGACGATCTGACGTACACGGGTCGGGTCACCTAGCACTTGGGCCGGGAACTGCGGGTCGATCAAACACGTCAGTTCCACGCTCGGTGCGGCATTCTGCGACAAGAGGTTGGCGGTATCTTCAATCAGTGCACCAAGGTCGAACGGGATGCGCTCCAGCTCCAACTGACCAGCGTCGAATTTGGACAGGTCGAGAATGTCGTTGAGCAACTCCACCAGCACTTTGCCGGAGTCATGGGCGATAGACAGTTGCTGGCGCTGCTCAGCATTCAACGCGCTGTCCAGCGACAGCGCGATCATGCCCAGCAGGCCGTTGAGCGGGGTGCGGATTTCGTGGCTCATGTTCGCCAGGAAGGCTGCCCGAGCCTGAGCCATGCCTATTGCATTCATCTTCGCCGTTTCGAGCTCATCGTTGGACTGGGTCAGTCGCTGGTTGCTAGCCTTGAGTTCAAGTGTGCGGGCGGAGACGATATCTTCCAGTTGCCCCAGGTATTCCGTCAGTCGGTCTTCGGCGTGGCGGCGCTGCTGGATTTCGGTTTCCATATTTTCAAATTGCTGGTTGGCGACGTTCACCAGTACGCCGATTTCGTCATTTTCATGCCCGGGCGGACAGTCCAGGTGGGCCTGCTTGCGAGTGCTCAACTCACGAATGATGCGCACCAGCGGCTGGGTCAGCATCACGTAGAAAAGACCCAGCAAAATCCCGGTCAGTAATAGGCTGCGTACGAATCCGTTGAGCAGGGTGATCTCGGCGCGGTGTAGGAACCGGCTGCCGAAGGCGTAGGTGTCTACATCTAGACGCAGTACACCCAGTGGGTCGTTGGGCATATGGCTCAGGAACAGTTGGTCTTCGAACTGGCGGTTGGCGCCAAACATGAAGTCACTGATAGGCCGGTAGGTACTTTCTCTACGTGGCCGGTCGACATCGGCGAGCACCACGCCATTGTTGTCGATCAACTGCGCACGAATGATGGCAGGGGAGTGCAACAGTCCGAGGGTCAGTTCCTGGGCCAATTCAGCATCAATGTTGTAAGCAATACGTGATGCTGGGTTATGGCTGATTTCGATCAGTGAGCGTATTTCACGGTTGATGGATGCGTCTTCGCTGGCATAATCAATGCCGATTTGGATCAGGCTGAGCAAGGTTCCCAAGACGAAACCGACCAGCACAGTCAATCTGGCTTGTTTATAAGACAAGCGGTGGGCGAACTTGATATCCATCGAGTGTTGAACCACTTCACGTTTCCCTTCGCCCGGCAAGCATAGCTGAACATCCACAGGCTTAGGCTTGCCCGGCATGAACCGTTTTTTACGCAGCCCCAAGCGGTCTGTCGCAGGGTTGCCAATACGCCATCTTTTACAAGAACTTGCCAGAGGAATAATCGTGGATTCTCGATTGAATGCCTTTCTGGAGCGAGCCGATGCAGTGCTCGCTCGCCTGGAGCCCTTGTTGCCCGCGCCACGCCAAGCCATCGACTGGAGCCACTGTCTGGCCGCCCGCTGGCAGCGCGAAGGCCGAAGCGGTTTTCTGTTGCCACTGGACGTAAGCCTGGACATGCGTCTTTCCGACCTGATCGGTGTAGACAAGCAGCGTGAAACATTGGCGCGTAACACCCAGCAGTTTCTTGATGGACTGCCTGCCAACCATGCGTTGCTGTGGGGCTCGCGCGGCACCGGTAAATCGTCCATGGTGCGCGCGTTGCTCGCTCATCACGCGAAGGCCGGTTTGCGCCTGATCGAAATCGAGCGTGACCACCTGGCGGATTTGCCCCGTGTGGTTGAGCAACTGCTCAAGCTGCCGCAGCGTTTCATCCTGTTTTGTGATGACCTTTCGTTCGAAGCCGGCGAGGGCGACTACCGTGTGCTCAAGAGCGTGCTGGATGGTTCCCTGGAACAGGCGCCTGAAAACGTGCTGCTGTACGCGACGTCCAACCGCCGTCACCTTGTGCCGGAAAATCAGAGTGACAACGACAACTGGAAGAGGGTGGATGGGGAACTGCACCCCAGCGAGGCCGTGGAAGACAAGATTGCCTTGTCAGACCGTTTTGGCTTGTGGCTGTCCTTCTACCCGTTCACCCAAGAGCATTTCCTGGATGTGGTCGAGCACTGGATCGGTGAGCTAGCGAGCAAGGCCGGTTTGCAATGGCAGCGCGACGAAGCCCTCGACATTCTCGCGGTGCGCTGGGCGACCGGGCGCGGTAACCGCAACGGCCGCTGCGCGTATCAATTTGCCCGTTACTGGGTAGGTCTCAAATTACTGGAGCGTCAACCATGATCGATTTACAACAAGCCGGCACTGGTCTCGGTGGCTACGCCCTACTGTGTGCCCAATTGGAGTCGCTGCTGGCCGATGAGCGCGATTTCATCGCCAACAGCGCGCAGTTTTCCGCTTTCCTCTTTAGCCAGCTGGATGACTTGAATTGGGCCGGCTTTTACCTCAATCGCAATGAAGAGCTGGTGCTTGGCCCCTTCCAGGGGCAGATCGCTTGTGTGCGTATTCCGTTTGGCCGAGGGGTCTGCGGCGCTGCTGCAGCGTCGCAGCAGACCCAGCGAGTAGAGGATGTGCATGCATTCCCAGGACATATCGCCTGTGACAGCGCGTCTAACAGTGAGCTGGTCGTGCCACTGCTCAAGGACGGTAAGTTGATCGGCGTCCTCGACCTCGATAGCCCGTCGTTGGCCCGCTTTACCCCTCAGGATCAGGCCGGAATCGAACAGTTGGCGGCAATTTTCCTCCGCTTGACCGACTGCTGATCAAGTGAGGGGCGCAACCCGCCCCTTATTGGCCATCCAGTCTTTGAAGCCGCTCTTGCAGCATCCTTTCGAGTTCCAACATCAGCTTTTCCAATGACTTCACGCCTATTTCGATCAAGGGCCTGTCATCACCACGGGCACAGGCCTGTTCGAGGGCTTCGCACCGCGAGGCCAGCGTACTGGCCTGGACAATTCTAGCCGCGCCCTTGATCTTGTGAGCCTGTTCGATGATGTCCTGGGGCGATGCCTGCGCAACCATCAGTGCGACCAGTTCCTGGCGATCCTGACGACTGCTGCTCAGCAACTCCTCCAGCAGCAGACGACTCATCTGCGGATCGCCACCGGTAAGGGCCTCGAAGTTGCCAATATCCTGGATCAGGCCGGTGGGTTGAGGACTGATTTTCGCCAGTTGCTGCTCCAGCGCCGTGAGATTGATAGGTTTGAACAGGCAGTCATTCATGCCCGCCTGCGCGCAGCGTTTTTTCTCTTCTGGCTGGGCATTGGCGGTAAAGCCCAGTACCACACAAGGGGTTAGATTCTCGCGTTGCTCGTATTCACGGATTGAGCAGCTCAGCTCGTAACCATTCATGATCGGCATATTGCAGTCGGCGATTACCAAGTCGAAGTGCTCCTGGCGCCAGGCCTGGAAGCCCGCCGCGCCGTTCTGGGCAGCGGTGAACTGGTGGCCCAGGTAGCCGAGTTGCTGGCACATCAACAGGCGATTCGCCGGGTGATCATCAACCACCAGTACATTGAGCACAGACACGCTGGCGGGTGTTGTTGGCTTGAGTTCGTCGACTACCGGCAGTGCCTGCAGGCGATTCATCTTCAGGCTCACATGCACCTGGGTGCCGACCATAGGCACGCTGCTCAGGCTTAGTTGTCCACCCATCATCGCGCACAGGCTGCGGCAGATCACCAGCCCCAGGCCCGCACCGCTCCTGGCCAGATGTCCCGAATTGTCCGCCTGGGCAAAGGGTTCGAACAGACGCGTTTGATCGTCCCGGCTGATGCCGATGCCGGTATCTTCCACCACCAGCTTCATCTCGATCTGCTGCGCCAATTCAGTGTTGGATACATGCACCTTGATTTTTACTTGGCCACGTTCAGTGAATTTGATCGCATTGCTGATCAAGTTGGACAGCACCTGCTTGAAGCGCAGGGGGTCAATCAGGACTTCGGTGTCTTCTAGGTCTGGCGTGAATTCCAGCAACAGGCTAAGGCTCTTCTGGCGTGCCAGGCCGTCGAATACACGCACTACCGATTCGATCACCTCCCTCAGGTTGACGCGTTCGGGCGCCAGGCTGAGGCGACCGGACTCAATACGTGCGATGTCCAGGATGTCGCCGATTAGCTCCAGCAGATCCTTGGCCGAGTTGTAGGCCACTTCGATGGCCGGCCGATCAAGGTGGCCCTGGTCTGCCCGCTTGAGGGTCAGCTCCAGCATGCCAATCACCGCGTTCATAGGCGTACGGATTTCATGGCTCATGGTGGCGAGGAACGTGCTTTTGGCGCGATTGGCTTCGTCGGCTCGCTCCTTGGCGGTGCGAAGTTCGTCGAACAGCTGACGTCGCTCGCTGATGTCGATCCAGCCACCGATGATGCCCTGAACTTCACCGACGGAATCGCGGTAGGGAAGGATCCAGTGGTAGATCGTCAGTTTCTGTCCACGAATATGCAGGGTGCGGTCCACGATCATTGGCCTGCCTTCGGCCACCACACGTTGATAGTCGGCATGATATTGCGCCGCTTCTGCCGCAAGAGCTGTACTGATCTGAACTGCGCTTTTACCGATCACGTCTTCGCGCTTGACGTCGAACACCTGCAGGTAACTATCGTTGCAGGTCTGCAACAGTCCCTTGTTATCACGCACGTAGATCGGATGCGGGGTTTCATTGACCAGTGCGCGCATGAACTCGAACTGGTCATTGAGGGCGCGCTCGGCCATTTTCCGGTGCCTGATTTGGCGGCGCATGTAAGCGTTCCAACTCAGTGAAATCAGCAACAACAACCCGGTGCCGATGATGATGCGCGCAATCAGTTGGTGATAGTCACGCCAGTAGCTGTCGGAGGCGGCGGTATAGCCGCGCCAACGGCTATTGATCACACCCAACTCGTCAGGGGCGACGCTGAGCAAGGCCTTGTCGAGGATCGAACTGAGTTCGGTGGCGCTGCGTGATGTTGCCAACCCAAAGGTGGCGGGCATTGTGCCAATGCTGAAGCTGATTTGAATCTTGTCTTGGAACATCTGCGAGGTCAGGAAGTAGTTGGCGACTACCAGAGTATTCACGGCCCCCTCAACATTGCCTTGTACGAGGAGTTCGGCTGATTTGAACGTGTCCCCCGTTTCTACTAATTGAATCTTTGGGAACTGCTCAATCAGGAGTTTCTTCAGTGGGCTGCCTTGAGTAATCGCCAGTCGTTTGCCCGACATTTCCTCCAGGCTTGTAGGTGCCTGGCCGTCCTTACGCGTCAACATTACGTAGGAGTTTTCCAGGTAGGGGCGACTGAAGTTCAGTTGGGCTTCCCGCTCGACGCTGGGGGCGATAGCGCCAATGATGTCTGCTTTGCCGGCCTCGACCTGTTCGATCATCGTGTCCACATCACGCGCGCGCTGGATGTCGAAGCGCAACCCGGTGCGCAGGCGAATCAGTTCCAGGAGGTCAGCGGTGATTCCGCGAAAGTTGCCATCGTTGTCGAAGAACGTCAGCGGCGCAAAGGTGGGGTTCACGATCACCTTGACCACCGGGTTATCCTTTAGCCAACGTTCTTCGCGCAGGGTCAATTGCAGCTTTTGGTCGGTTAGCAGAATGTCACTGCCGGCACTCCAGCGCTTGGCGATCGCCTCCCGTTCGGTGGTCGGCACGGCCCTCAGTGCCGCGTCGACGATGCTCAACAGTGTTTGCTGGTCCTGGAGCATTGCGAAGCTGAACCCATAGGCTTCATGTTTGCCGAAGTTGGCCATGCGGATGTTTTTCAGGTAGCCCTTGTTGATCATGTAGTGGGTGGAAATGGTATCGCCGAGAAAGACGTCAGCCTGGTCGAAAGCCACTGCATTCAAAGCGTTTTGGTAAGAGGGGTGGGCGCGGATGACGGCTTTGGGGTACAGCTTTTCCACCTCCGCCAGTGGTAGATAGTGGTAGACCAGTGCCAGGCGCATCCCGGCCAACCCCTCGCTCAGACTGCGGGTTTCGCCTTCGCGGGTCACCAGGACGGGTCGATCCACGGCATAGGGTTCCGACAGGATCAGGTTAGGTTTTGCCGCTTCAAAGCTGTTGGAAGAGCCCAGTAAGTCGATATCCCCTGCTTCGAGGGCACGAATGGCGGCTTCTCGGGAGGGGTAGCGCATCACTTTCACCGGCAAGGCCAGTGCCATGGCCAGCAAGCCAGCGTAATCAGCGGTGAGTCCCTCATAGTCGCGCCCGCTGGAGGTGAGGTCAAAAGGTGGGTAGTCAGGGAACGCAGTGCCCAGCACCAGTTCGCGTTTGTTCTGGAGCCATTGGCGCTGGCCCTTGTCCAAGTGGGTTTCCAGCTGTACGGAGCTTGCTCGACTCAATAGGTTGAAATGTTCCGTGCTCGCTGGAGGTGTCGCAGGCACAGCGGTGCTGAAGCACAAGCCGGCACTCAATATAATCAAATAGTCCTTTATACGCCTGGGCATCCGGTTTCTCACACTAGCGCGTTTCGTTTTGCCAACTCGATAAGTTCTACCAAGGACTTGGCTTGAAGTTTTTGCATCAGCCTCTTTTTATATGTGCTTACGGTTTTGTTACTCAGGAACATGCCTTTTGCGATTTCCTTGTTGGTTCGGCCTTGTGCAAAAAGTTGCAATACCATCAACTCTCTATCATTAACGGCCTTGAACAGTTCAAGTTCCTTGCAGCTCTCATCGTTGGCGTTCAAGGCCTGGCTGGGGAAATAGTTGTAGCCGGACAGTACGGCACGGATGGCGCTCATCAGTTCACTCAGATCGCCTTCCTTGCATACATAACCATCGGCCCCCGAACGCATGCAGCGTGTGGCAAAGAGAGTGGGGGATTGAGCCGTCAAAACCAGGGTTTTCATCGAAGCGCTCATGGCGTTGAACCGGCAAAGCACTTCGAGTCCATCGAGTTTAGGAATGCTGATGTCCAGGATGATCAGGTCCGGCATGCATTCGCGGACCATTTGTATCGCGTCGCATCCATTATCCGTTTCGCCGACTACTTTGAAGTTTTCCTCGTGCTCCAACAACATGCGTATGGCCAGTCTTATAACGGGGTGGTCATCAATAATAAAAACTGTGTTCATGATCATATTCCATGCAAGTGCAAATAAAGCGGGCACATTAGCTCAGAAGGTGAGGGGTAAGCATGAACTTGAGGGGGTGCAGGTATAAAACAGGAAAGTTCCTACATTAAAAAAGGTAAAGCCCTACCGGGCGTGAAGGCGTCGCGAGACGAGCGGCCAGGGTTTCCCAAGGGGATGGGTTAGCGTGTGATTGCAAGGAGTTTGCGACACTTATACGTAAACTTTTCGACGGCCTAGTTTGTTTAAGTTCCTACACTTATAGCGTGAGTAATATATGGATCAAGCCTGCAAGTTCATCTTTATTCAACGGCTTTTGCAAATAGCCGAGCAATGGCAGGTCACGTTCAAGGGCTTGGTTATGCAGCGCTGACAGTTCTGCCTCGGGAAGCCCGCTGAGCAAGATGGCGGCCTTTATAAAGCATTGGCGACTGGCGATTTCAATCAACTCAAGCCCGGGCAGGTCGGGCAGACACTGGTCGCACAGGAGGATGTCGAAGGGCGCTTGGGCCTGCGTCATCAAACGGATTGCCTGTCCGGCGTTTTCCGCCGGGGTCAGTTGCTCAAAACCAAAGCTCTTGAGCAGGCACTGGGTGGCGAGCAGTTGAAAGGGATGGTCCTCCACCAACAGGATTCGAAGGGGGTAATTGGGCATAGAGGGCACACGGTGAGTGAAGCGTCGATGGAGGGCATGTAGGAACTGTTCGCCAGATTTGCCCGGAGCGTGAGCGATTATTCCTCGGGAGTTTGTGCGAATTCGATCAGGCCGCTCTGTTCCCGTCGTAGGGCGATTCTCTTCAGGGAACAAGCAACTTGATAAATGGCGTTACTGAGGGCTCGAACGCCCGGTCATTTCCCGCGCCATCTCGGTGGCATAGCTGTCGGTCATGCCAGCGATAAAGTCGATCATGCGCAGGAACGAGGCGTGCAACGGCCAAGCCGGGTTCGGTGCATTGTTACCCAGCAGGTCGAGAATACGCCGGTTCTTGAAGGAGGGCGTTCGTCCGCCATGCTGCTCCAATGCCGCGCCGCAAAAAGCGTTCAGCAGTATTTCCAACGTGGTATAGGCGCCAATTTCATGCAAGGTCTTGCGTTTGTCCTGGAAGATTTTCTTGCGCGCCATGTCTTTGGCATCCAGCACGCAGCGTTTGGCCGGCCCGTGCATATGCTCCACCAAGTCGCCGGGCAGGGTGCCGGCCAGCAAGGCATCCTGCTGTTCGACGAAGGCTCGCGCCGCCGCGTTGGTCAAATGCTCAATGGCTTTGCCGCGCAGGATCGCCAGCTTGCGTCTGCGCGAGTCCTGAGATCCCAATTGCCGATAGGTCTGCGGCAGGTCGTCGCCTACCAGGTCGAGCAGCAGCGACTCGACTTCGGCGTATTCCAGCAACTCCATTTCCAGGCCGTCTTCCAGGTCGATCAGGGCATAGCAGATGTCATCTGCGGCTTCCATCAGATAGACCAATGGGTGACGGGCCCAGCGTTGTTCTTCCAGTTGCGGCAGACCGAGCTTGTGGGCGATCTGTTCGAGGATCGGCAGTTCGCTCTGGTAGCAGCCGAACTTGTGTTTCTTGTAGCCCAGGGCGTCCGCGTGGCGAGCGGTCCAGGGGTATTTCAGGTAGGTGCCCAGGGTCGCGTAGGTCAGTCGTGTACCGCCGTCGAACTGATGGTATTCAAGCTGGGTCAGTACCCGAAAGCCTTGGGCATTGCCTTCGAAATTGAGGAAGTCGTTGCGCTCGGCGCTGCTCATGTCGTCCAGCCAGCCACGCCCGGCGGCCTGTTGGAACCAGTGCCGGATGGCGTCTTCGCCCGAATGCCCGAACGGCGGGTTGCCGATGTCATGGGCCAGGCAGGCTGATTGCACCACCATGCCCAGATCACTCGGTTCGCACCAGTCGGGCAGTGCACTGCGCAGGGTTTCGCCGACGCGCATGCCGAGTGAGCGGCCCACGCAACTGACTTCCAGGGAGTGGGTCAGGCGGGTGTGGATATGGTCGTTGCTGGACACCGGGTGCACCTGGGTCTTGCGGCCCAGGCGGCGAAATGCGCCGGAGAAAATAATGCGGTCATGGTCTTTGTGAAAAGGGCTGCGGCCGAGTTCTTCCGGGCTGTGCAGGGGCTTTCCAAGCCGTTCGCGGGTAAGCAGGGTAGGCCAATCCAAGGCGGGTACTCTCCGTGCGGTGAATGACCCTCCCAGCTTCCCGGTTCCACCTTGGCGGGGCAAGCGAAAATCTACAACCCGGCGGCGTCGATATCAATTAACAGCAAGCGCTGACCGTTATCGAAGAATTGTCCGGCAGTGAGGCAATACTGGTTGGTGGTGGCGTCGCGATACGTCGACGACAAGGTCAGGCGCCGCTCGTCCCAACCTTCGGCCAGCAGGTGATAGAAATACGGGCGCCATGACCAGTTGTGGCCCAGGTAACGCGTGTCGGCCTGCCAGGCGTCCTGGCGCCATTCGAAGTTCGGCGTGAGTTGCGTGCCATGTCGGTCGCACTGATAAAAGCGCAGCAGCCATGGGAAATCCTGCAATTGTGGTAACTGGCTAAGCGGTGCCTGGCCCAGGGCCCAGCTTTGCAGGATTTTCATCAGCTCGGCCAACTGCTGGCGCAGGTCCATGATGCGTCCACGCTCTGCCAGCTTCTGCTGGACGTACGCTGCGCGCAGTTGGGCAAAGCGTGGCACGAAGGCGTCGGTGGCAAACCAATCCAGCTGTGCCTGAGCGAACAGATAGCCCTGTACATAGCGCGAGCCGCATTCCAGGGCAAAGCTCAGTTGCGCTTCAGTTTCCACGCCTTCGGCAATGATCCAACAGCCGGTTTTTTCCGCCATCTGCGCCAGCGCCCGCACGACGTCACTGCTTGGCCCGCCCTTGGCGGCTTCCTGGAAAAGGCGCATGTCCAACTTGAGGATATCCGGCTGCAACGCCAGCACCCGGTCAAGCTGGGAATAGCCGGCACCGAAGTCATCAATGGCAATACGCGCACCGGCCTCGCGATAACGCGCGACCACATCGGCCAGGCGCTGGATATCGCCACCCAGTTCGGTGATCTCGAACACAACGCGCTGCGGGTCAACGCCGTGGGCGTGGATTTGTTTCAAGCTCGGCAGGGCCTGGCCCGGACGCAACCGGTTGATCCAGCGGGGCGAGATGTTCAGGCTTAGAAACCAATCGTCGGGGGCTTCATGCAGGCGGCTCAAGGCATTGTCGCGGATCTGACGGTCGAGGCGTCGCAACGTCGTGCCTGGCGTGCGCGGGTCCGCGAACAATGGGCCCACAGACTGCAAGCTGCCGTCAGCCTGGCGCAGGCGACCCAAGGCCTCGACGCCGGCAATGCGTCCGGTGGCAGTGTCAATAAACGGCTGGAAGCAGGCGAGCGGTTGCCCGTCAATCACAGGACCTCCTTATGAGAGGTAGCGAAAAAAAGAGGCCCGGCCTTCAATGACGAAGGCCGGGCCGATTCTGTTTGCAAGAATGCAGCCAGCAGGGCTCATCCTTTTCGGGAAGTACCTGCCATCGCTAATTTGATCAGCGGGATCAAACCTGCGCCCAGCCGCACCAGCCGGGTCACGCTGCTGATACTGCCGCCCTTGGCACCCTTCCCGGTAAAGAAGCCCATCAGCGTCACTGCCGCCACGCCCCACAGCGGCGCGTGCTTGATGCCCAGGCTGTCCTGCCAGTTGTGGCGCATGTCGCGCACTTTGTGCAGCGGAGCCATCAATTGTTGGGACTCATGACGGATTTCCTGGCGGTGCATTTCCATGCGCAGACGGATCAGTGCCTTGCGCATTTCTCGACGGGATGTGTTGTGCGGGATCTCAGTCATGCTCATGGCAGCAGGCGCTCCCGATCATTGGCCAGCTCTTCAAGCGTGGCGTGGAAGGGCGTGGACTCATCGAAAACTGCTGCTTTCAAGCGCACCCCGCAGAACGCGGCGGCCAGGCTGTAGAACAAGCAGAGGCAGATGATCCCGGTGAGACGGTAGCCAGTGTCCCAGACCAGGATCATCACCAGCGTCGACAACCCGACCAGCAACAACAGGGCAAACACCAAGGCCAAGCCGGCAAACAGCAGCAGGCTGACGGTGTGTGCTTTCTGCTCCTGCAATTCGATGCCGAACAGTTCGACGTGGCTGTGCAGCAAGCCTAGAACGGCCGCGCCCAGGCGTCTTGAGGTAGAACTTGCGCCCGTGGCCGAGCCGCTTTCGCCGATAGACATAATGTTAGCGCCTTGTAGCCAATAGGCCGATCAGAAAGCCCACGCCAGCGGCAATACCCACCGACTGCCAGGGGTTGGCCTGTACGTAGTCTTCAGTAGCGGTGACCGCAGCTTGGCCGCGCTCGCGCAGGGAGTCTTCGGTCAGTTGCAGGGTTTCACGGGCCTTGAGCAAGCTTTCATGAATCTTGCTGCGCAGCTCGTCGGCCTGATCACCCGCCAGGATCGCGGTGTCATCCAGTAGTTTTTCGGTATCACTGACCAGGGTTTGAAAATCCGCCATCAGTATCTCTTGGGCTGTCTGTGCTGTTTTTCTGGCCATGGTTATCTCCGTGATTGGCTGATCGGTACGTGTGGTTTCGAGTCACCGGCGTCGGTGAAGGTTCACTGCAATTGCGTGGTACAGCTTTTGCTTTGCCTTGGTGCGCATGCACGGGTGCCTGCGCTGAATCTGGGCGGTAAGGCCTCAAGCCATCAAAAACCTTACCTTAAATAACTGAAACTCGCGGAAAAACCCTGTCGGCAACAGCCTGTTGTGTTGATCGCTGCGCTAAAGCGGTTCACGCCCTGTGAAGAGGGGCGGTACCGGCGGTGCCAATTTAGTGCGCGCAACCGTGGCTTGAACCGCTTTGGTGCTTTTTGCCTTTAATGCAGGCCTGCCAACCTTCATGGAAAATTTGCAAAGTGCGGTGGACACTCTGGTCCACAGTTCAAACACCCTGTTTATCCTGATCGGCGCGGTCATGGTACTGGCGATGCACGCCGGCTTCGCATTCCTGGAAGTCGGCACCGTTCGCCAAAAAAATCAGGTCAACGCGCTGTCGAAGATCCTCAGCGACTTCGCCATCTCTACTTTGGCCTATTTCTTTATAGGCTATTGGATCTCCTACGGCGTGAGCTTCATGCAACCGGCGGCAGTGATCAGCGCGGACCATGGCTATGGCTTGGTGAAATTCTTCTTCCTGCTGACGTTTGCGGCAGCGATCCCCGCGATCATCTCCGGCGGCATTGCCGAGCGCGCGAAGTTTGCTCCGCAGTTGTGCGCTACTGCGTTGATCGTGGCGTTTATCTACCCGTTTTTCGAAGGCATGGTCTGGAATGGCAATTTCGGCCTGCAAGCCTGGTTGCTCGCCACCTTTGGCGCCAGCTTTCATGACTTCGCCGGTTCTGTCGTGGTGCACGCAATGGGCGGCTGGCTGGCGCTGGCGGCGGTGTTGCTGTTGGGCCCGCGTAACGGACGTTATCGGGAAGGACGCTTGGTCGCCTTTGCGCCATCGAGCATTCCGTTTCTGGCGCTGGGTTCTTGGATTCTCATCGTCGGCTGGTTCGGCTTTAACGTGATGAGCGCGCAAACCCTCAACGGCGTCAGTGGCCTGGTGGCGGTCAACTCGTTGATGGCGATGGTCGGCGGCACCGTTGCTGCGCTGGTGATCGGCCGTAATGACCCAGGCTTTCTGCATAACGGCCCGCTCGCCGGGCTGGTGGCGATCTGCGCCGGTTCCGACCTGATGCACCCGGTAGGCGCGCTGGTCACCGGTGTAGTCGCCGGTGGGCTGTTTGTCTGGTGCTTTATCGCCGCCCAGGATCGCTGGAAAATCGATGACGTGCTGGGCGTGTGGCCATTGCATGGCCTGTGCGGTGTGTGGGGTGGGGTTGCCTGCGGCATCTTTGGCCAGACCGCGCTGGGCGGCCTGGGTGGCGTGACCCTGGTCAGCCAGTTGATCGGCACCGGCCTCGGCGTGGCAGTCGCGTTCGGCGGCGGCCTGTTGGTGTATGGGGTGATCAAACGCGTCGGTGGCCTGCGCCTGAGTCAGGAGCAGGAGTATTACGGTGCGGACCTGTCGATCCACAAGATCGGCGCGGTCAGTCAGGATTGATCGTCGCTGTTCGGCGGCGTGAAAGAGCCGTGCAGCAGGCGATAGCGGTTGTGTCGCACTTCATCGACCCGCGCCTGTACCTGGTGGTCCGGAAGGCCCAGCAGGATCAGGGCGTGGGAGGCGAGCATCAGGCTCGACTCCAATAGTTCGGGCACCACTTCGCTGGCGCCCGCAGCTTTCAGTTCGGCCCACTGGCTGTCATCGCGAGTGCGCACCAGAATCGGCACCTCAGGGTTGATACGGCGCGCCTCTTTCAACACCACCAGGGCGACATCGCTGTTGTCCACGGCAATGACCACCAACCGCGCGCGTTCCAGGCCCACCGCACTGAGCAGGGCGCCGCGACGGCAGTCGCCGTAATGCACGCTGCTGTCCTCGGTGGCGGCTTCCTGTACCCGTTCCGGGTCGTCGTCCAGGGCGATAAAGGCTTGTTGTTCCCGCCGCAGAAAGCGCCCGATGGACTGCCCGACACGGCCGTAGCCACAGATCACTGCATGGCCGCGTAACTCAGCATTGAGCGCGGTGATTTCCTCCAGTTGCACTTGCTGGTTGGGTTTGCGGTGCAGGCGCAGGGCAATCGCCGGGGCGGCGCGCAACAGCAGTGGCGTCAGCAGCATCGAGCAGAATGTGGCGGCGAGCAGCAAGCCATTGAATTCATCCGGGATCAGCCGGCTTTGCTGCATTTGCGCCATCAACGCAAAACAGAACTCACCGCCCTGGGCGAGGGCCAAGCCGCTGCGCCAGGCGGTTTCGCTGTCGCTGCCCCGCAGCTTGACCAGCACCGCTACCACGCACCCCTTGATCAGCATCAGCGCGAGGGTCAGGCCGAGGATCAGCAGACTGTGGCTGATGAACAATTGCAGGTCGATCAACATGCCGATACTGACGAAAAACAGCCCCAGCAGGATGTCGCGAAACGGTCGGATATCCGCTTCGATCTGATGGCGGTAATGGCTTTCGCCCAGCAGCATGCCGGCCAGGAAGGCGCCGAGGGCCGGCGACAGACCGAGCAAATGGGTGAGCCAGGCGGTCAGCAACACGATCACCAGTGCAAGCAACACAAACAGCTCCGCCGAGTGGGACGCGGCGACTTCATGGAACAGGCGCGGCAACAACCAGCGACTGGCCAGCAGCAGGCCAACAAACAGCAACACGGTTTTACCCAGCGTCAGCGGCAGCGCCCAGTACCAGGCTTGATCGCTGCTGCCGGCAAACACGGGCACCAAGGTCAGTAGCAACACGGCTACCACGTCCTGGAACAGCAGCACGCCAATCGCGTTCTGGCCATGGCTGCTGAAAATTTCTCCGAGGCTGGTCAGCTCTTTGCTGACGATGGCCGTGGACGACAATGCCAAGCCCGCACCCAGCAGCAACGCGATGCCGGGCGCCACACCAAATGCCATCAACAAGCCTCCAAGCAGCGCACTGCACCCCAGCACCTGCAAACTGCCCAGGCCAAAGACCACGCGGCGCAGGGCGAGCATCTTTGTCAGGGAGAACTCCAGGCCCAGGGAAAACAACAGGAACACCACGCCAAGCTCGGCGAGGTCGGGAAGCTCTTCGCTGTCATTCACCCAGTCCAGCGCCGTAGGTCCCACGGCGAGGCCCACACACAGGTAGCCCAGAACGGGCGGCAGTTGCAGTCGGCGAAACAGCGCAATCACCACAAGGGATGAGGCCAAAATGATCAGCAGGTTGGCGAACACGAGCATCTCCGTTGCAGGGTGAGCGGGCAAAAAGCCGCGAGAATCGCTGAATCAGTTATACGTCATGCTGATCTGTGTCAGGGTTTATCGGCTCGCCACGGGTCTTACGCAAGCCTAGAATGTTGATCTGTTTTCTGATCAGGTCCTTTCGCCATGCTTCCTGAATGCCAGTTGTTCGGCACCCTGGGTTGCCATCTTTGTGAGATTGCCGAAGCCGAAATCATGCCGCTCGTCGAACACGGGCTGTTGGTGGAGCTGGTTGACATCACCGATCCCCAAGATCTCACCGACCTCTATGGGCTGCGGATTCCGGTGCTTCGACGGGTGGATACCGGCGCCGAATTGGACTGGCCCTTTGACGCTGAACAGGTCGTTGCCTTCCTGCGCTGACGTTTATGCGATGGCGGGTTTCCAATTATTACGTTACTGTATGTTTGTACAGCGATTGAATAGAGGGAACGCCCGTGGTGAATGTTGAACAACTGAAAAGCAGCGTCAATCGCATGTCCGCCGACGTCGTGCGCGACGCGGTGAACGAGCTGCGCCTCGATGGCTTGGTCACGGAAGGCAAGACGCCCTTTAACAAAGTGCATTTCAATACCTGCTTCGCGGAGATCGAAGCGTTGTTCCAGCGCGCCGGTTACCACAAGCAACTGGATGTGGTGGGTTATCAGGGCTTGCTCTACGCCTTGTACGATCCCGGTCGCTGGGAAGCGGTGGATGTGCTGCGTTGGCTCAAGGAATTCACCGAAGCGGCCAGTGCGTCGCCGATCCTGCGCACGCAATTAGCCAAAGCCTGAGATCCGCCCTAGGCTCAATCCCGCGTCGTGCGGGATAATGCCCATCGGTTTTTTCAAGGCTTCGAGCATCGGCATGTCCACTTCCGGTTTTTCCGCGTCCCAACACCAAGCCAGCACTCTCTACTTGCCGCCAGGCCCTTGGGCGACCGTGCTCGATTGCCTGTGCGAGCACTTCCCGGCGATCAGCCGTGAGCACTGGCTGGACCGCATCGCCCGCGGACGGGTATTGGATATCAACGGCAGCCCCATCAAGCTAGACCTCGCCTACAAGGAAGGTCTGTGCATTTACTACTTCCGTGAAGTGCCGAACGAAAAGGTGATCCCGGTGCAGGAAACCATCCTGTACGCCGACGAGCACTTGGTGGTGGCGGATAAACCGCATTTCCTGCCCGTGACCCCGGCCGGAGAGTACGTCGAGCAAACCCTGCTGCGCCGCCTGATTCGCCGCCTGGATAATCCGTCGCTGGTACCCCTGCACCGTATCGACCGGCACACCGCCGGGCTGGTGCTGTTCTCCGCCAACCCCGCCAGCCGCTCGGCCTATCAGCAATTGTTCCCCAAGCGCCAGATCGATAAATTCTACGAAGCCATTGCCCCGGCCTTACCTGGTTTGACGTTCCCGTTGGTGCACAAAAGTCGCCTTGTGGACGGCGAACCCTTCTTCCGCATGCAGGAAGGCGAGGGCGCCAGCAACACCGAAACGGCGGTGGAGGTGCGGGAAAAAAATGGTGATCTATGGCGCTACGGCCTGTTTCCCGTGACCGGTAAGAAGCACCAACTGCGCGTGCACATGACCGCGCTGGGGGCGAGCATCTGCAATGACCCGTTCTACCCGGACGTGCTCAAGGATGCCGTCGACGATTACGCCAACCCGCTCAAGCTGCTGGCCCAGGGCGTACGGTTTATCGACCCGGTCACCGGCGAAGAGCGTCGTTTTCGCAGCCAGATCACCCTCGATTGGTAACCCCCGGAAACGACAAGGCCCGCGCGAGGCGGGCCTTGTAGGCAAACGCTAAGACTTACAGGTCTTTAACGGTGCGGACCTGATCTTTATTGATACGGGTCTGCTTGCCGTCCAGTTGTTCGAACTCGTAGAAGCCCGAATCCTTATCGAATTTAGGGGTGTCGACGGCCTGGATTTCGCGACCGTCATTCAGGGTGATCACTGTCGGCGAGGCGCAACCGGCGAGGGTGGCGATGCCCAGTGCAAGCATGAGAGCGGCGATGGTCCGTTGAGTCATGGGTTTGTCTCCGAGAGAATACTTTTTAATTGCTGACCTTGAGACGCGTAAGGCGTCGCCAAAGTTCCTTGTGCGAAAGTTCATTCTGACACGTCAGAGCTCGGCTGTAACAGCTCCGGCGTATTAAGGTTGGCCAGCCGTGGGTCATCCGCCGGGCACTCCAGCCCCACGCCGCCCAATTGCAGGAATATCTTGCGCGGGCTTCGCTCGCCGGCTTGCCAGGCCTGTTCTACCTCGGTTTTGAGGTGTGTAGGGATGATGCAGATCAAGGGTTCCCAGAATTCGCCGTGGCGCACCATCACGGGCACCAATGGGTTTTGCCGCGCGGTCTTAAGCAGGTCGGTCAGTAGGATCGCGTCGATAGCCGGCACGTCGCACGGCAATATCAGCAGGTGCTCATGGCGCGCTGCGGCGAGCCCGGCGCGGATACCGGCGAGCGGGCCCGGAAAGTCCGGGCTGTCGTCGCTCACCAGCGTGTCGGCATAGGGCGCGTAGAGGTCCTGGTTGCGATTGCACGAGATGATCAGGTCATCCGTCAACGCTCGCACCAAGCGCTGCAGATGCGCGATCAATGGCTGGCCGCGCCATGCCAACAGACCTTTGTCCTGGCCGCCCATGCGCTGGCCGCGCCCGCCGGATAACAGCAAAATCGAGCAGGGAAGGGGCGAAGAATCTAACGACATAAAGGTTCCGCTGCGGCAGGTAAATAGGGGCCTGTGATATAACACCGGGCTGTTCCTCCGACAACCGGACCGTGCCATGAAAGCCAAGGCTGATGCGCCCTTCGTACCCCTGAATATCGCTGTATTGACCGTCAGCGACACCCGCACCCTGGACACCGACACCTCGGGCCAGGTTTTCGTCGACCGCCTCACCGCCGCCGGGCACAACCTGGCCGAGCGCGTACTGCTCAAGGACGACCTCTACAAGATCCGCGCCCAGGTTGCCCATTGGATTGCCGAAGACGTGGTGCAAGTGGTGCTGATCACCGGCGGCACCGGTTTCACCGGCCGTGACAGCACTCCCGAAGCCGTGAGCTGCCTTCTCGACAAGCAGGTCGACGGCTTTGGCGAACTGTTCCGCCAGATATCCGTGGCCGACATCGGCACCTCCACCGTGCAATCTCGTGCCCTGGCCGGCTTGGCCAATGGCACCCTGGTGTGCTGCCTGCCGGGTTCCACCAATGCGGTGCGCACGGGTTGGGACGGCATTCTTGCCGAGCAGTTGGACAACCGCCATCGCCCCTGCAACTTCGTCCCGCACCTGAAACAGGCCGCGCCTTGTGAATCCCGTGGGTAAGCCTGGCAAGACCGGCGCGCTGATGCCCGTGGAAGAGGCGCTGCAGCACCTGTTGGCGCTGGCCGAAGCTGCGCCGATCCGTGAGCCGCACGCCTTGCCCCTGGCCGAGTGTGATGGCCGGGTATTGGCGCAGGATCTGGTCTCCACCCTCGACCTGCCGCCGTGGCCGAACAGTGCCATGGACGGATACGCGCTGCGCCTGGCGGACTGGACCGGTGAGCCGCTGGTGGTGAGCCAGCGCATCTTTGCCGGTCAGGCGCCTGAACCTCTGGCCGCGGGCACTTGCGCGCGCATCTTCACCGGCGCACCGGTGCCGCAAGGCGCCGATTGCGTGGAGATGCAGGAAAATGCCGTGGTTCACGCCGATGAGCGCGTGAGCTTTACCGAGCCCCTGCACGCCGACCAGAACATCCGCCCTCAGGGCCAGGAAACCACGGTCGGTGAACTCGTTTTGTCAGCCGGAACGCGCTTGGGCCCGATTGAGCTGGGCCTGGCTGCGTCCCTCGGCTGTGATCGTCTGAATGTAGTGCGCTGCCCGCGCGTGGCCGTGCTGTCCACCGGCGACGAGTTGATCGAGCCCGGCTTGCCGCTGGGGCCCGGCCAGATCTACAACAGCAATCGTCGCGTGCTGTGCAGTTGGCTTTCACGCATGGGCTGTGAAGTGATCGACGCCGGGATCCTGCCGGATGACTTGGAACAGACCCGCACGCGATTGGCGGGCCTGGGCAGTGTCGACCTGATCCTGTCCACCGGTGGCGTGTCGGTAGGTGAAGCGGACTTCCTTGGCATCGCCCTGCGTGAAGAAGGCGAACTGGCCCTGTGGAAGCTCGCGATCAAACCTGGCAAGCCACTGACGGTCGGGCATTTCCGTGGCGTGCCGGTGATCGGCCTGCCGGGTAACCCGGCCTCGACCCTGGTGACTTTCGCACTGTTGGCGCGCCCCTACATCCTGCGTCGCCAAGGTGTGGCCGACGTGGAGCCGTTGCGGTTCGAAGTTCCGGTGGGATTCGTCTGGCCGAAACCGGGCAATCGTCGCGAGTATCTGCGTGGGCGCATCGAGCAGGGCAAGGCGATCATCTACCGTAACCAAAGCTCTGGCGTGCTGCGCAGCGCGGCGTGGGCGGAGGGGTTTGTGGAGGTGTTGGAAGGGACGACGCTGGCACTCGGTGATCGGGTTAATTTCATCCCGCTGAGCGAAGTCCTGAACTGAACACAAGTCCAAATGGGAGAGGGGGCTTGCCCCCGATAGCGGTGCTTCAGCCACACATCAGGTGACTGACACTCTGCCATCGGGGGCAAGCCCCCTCCCACATTTGGACCTTTGTGTGCCTGTGGCTATTCAGTAGTCGTCGCCACGCTCCGTGACGTCCCGCTCCACAGGCCGCGCATCCGGGTCATAGCCCACCGGGAACTTGCCCTTCAAGGTCCAGGCAAACGCAATGATTTCCGCGATGGTGCGGTACAACTCCTCCGGAATGCTGTCGCCCAGTTCCATGCGCGCCAGCAGCTTTACCAGCTCGGCGTTTTCATAGATCGGCACTTCATTTTCCCGCGCCAACTTGAGGATGGCTTCGGCCAGGGCATCGTCGCCCTTGGCGGTCAGGGTCGGCGCTTGCTGGCCGTCGTACTTGAGGGCAATCGCCTGGCGCGGTGGGTTGGAGTTCTTCATGCGGTTTCATCCACCCAGCGTTGCTCCAGTCCGGTTTTCGGCCCGCGTGGTGGCGTACCCAGGTGGCAATCGAGGTCGCCGACGTTGATGCCCGAAGTCACCAGCCGCTCGCGCAAGTTGCCCAAATGGCTTTCGATCAGGCTGGCGGTGAACGGGCGTGTTGCCCACAGTTGGCTCGACAGTTTGCCCTGGGTCAGTTGTGCCTGGACCTGCAACGGCCCCAGCGGCTCCATATCGAATGCCAGCTCGACGCGCCATAGCATTTGCTTGGGGTCTTTGCGGTCTTTGCGTTCGGGCTGGTCTTTGTCTGGCGCCGGTTCTTCGCGCTGGAACTTGACCTGCAACGGCACGATGTCCTGCAGCGTGCGCATAGGGATTTCCAACTGCCAGGTGGTTTGCAGGCGGCCATCGGCGGTGGTGCCGGTCTGTTCCAGACTCGACAGTTGGTGGCTCTGTAACCTGGAAATGGCCCCGGCTGCCAGACGCAGCAGGTTTTCCAGGTCGCCTTCGCCTTCAAGCTTCGCCATCAGCCGCTCGGGCAGTGGAAAGCTGACCGGTGCCTGCCGCGCGCTGACTTGGCCCAGCGTGTTCAGTGGGCTGCGCACAAAATTGGGCAATACCTGGGCCAGCGTGTTGGCCGCAAGAATGGCGTTGAGGTTGGTACTGGCGGGCAGGGCGGGCAATAAGTCCGCGACAAGGCGCAGCAGTGCGCCCTTCATGTCCAGTGGTGGTATTTGGGGATTCTGTCCTGCGAGTAATTTGGCCTCCAGAAAGGCGCCGCTGTTCTGAATCACTTGGGCCAGGACTTTGGGGTTACTGACCTGTGCCAGATCGGGCAGCGCCGCGAGCAAACGGTCGGCGGCGGCGCGCAGGTCGGCGGAGGTGCTATCGCCACGGGGCAGGTTTTGCAGGGCAGTGAACACCGCATCCAGGGAGCCCTGGCGACTTTGCTGGGTCGACAGTTGCTGGGTGACCGCCAATTGATCCTTGAGCCCGCTCAGCGGCACAAAATTCAAGGTCTGCGCGTTCTGCACCACGGCGCTGAGCAGGCTGCCTACGCGCAACGGCTGTGGGCTTTCCACCGTCAGTGTCGCGCCGGCCAGGGCGTTATTCAGCACCGTCACCAACGAACGATAGATCGCCGGTTGCGCCGTGCCCTGTGGCAGCATCTGAGTGGTCAGTACCTTGGCTTGCAACAACGTACCTTCCGGGACTTTGGCGGTATCGATGCGGGTGAGGGCGGCGACGTTGGCACTCAAAGCCTGTTGCAGGCTGAGGGTCAGATTGCCCGCTGGCGTCTGGCTCACCGCCACATTGCTGCCTAAGGGCAAGGGCTGCGCGCTGCTGGCCTGCACCAGCGTCTGGCGGCCGCCGTCCAAGGTCAGCTTGAGCAGCAACTGAAAGGCTTCACCGCCTTGTTTAAGGGCGATGACTTCGGCATTCGCGGTTTTCCCAGGGTCGATCAGTCCAATCTGCGGCTCCAGCAGTTTCAGCAGTGCCCCAGGCGCAGGCGCGGAGCTTTGCCCGGCTGCCGGGGTGGGAGGAAGCGTAGGAAGGTTGATCTCGCCGGTCATCGTGCGCATCGTCTCTGGGGAAATTGCCCTCTTTAGCGTAGGGCATCGCATGTATAATGCCGCCCGTCTGCAAAGAGAGCGCTAAAAACCTCACAACTATTTGATCCAGCTCTCTAAAATCGGTCGCCAAAGCCGTTATTGTGCTTCTTTCTATAACGGCCGCTGCACCGCCGACTTGAACCGTAAAGGCCCGCGATCTCTTGACCAGCCCTCTTCTTGAAGCCGTAGCGCTCTCCTGTGAACGCGACTTGCGCCTGCTGTTCGAGCACCTCGACCTGCGTGTGGCGGGTGGCGATATGGTGCAGATCAGCGGTCCCAACGGCAGCGGCAAAACCAGTTTGCTGCGCCTGCTGGCCGGGTTGATGCAACCCACGGCCGGTGAAGTGCGGCTTAACGGCAAGCCCCTCAACGAACAGCGCACCGAGCTTGCACGCAACTTGATCTGGATCGGCCACGCGGCCGGCATCAAGGACGTGCTCACTGCCGAAGAAAACCTCAGCTGGCTCAGCGCCCTGCACCATCCTGCTTCCCGCGATGCCATCTGGCAGGCCCTGGCCGCTGTGGGCCTCAAGGGTTTCGAAGACGTTCCCTGTCACACCCTGTCCGCCGGCCAACAGCGCCGCGTGGCCCTGGCGCGCCTGTACCTGCCGGGCCCGCCACTGTGGATTCTCGACGAACCCTTCACCGCCCTCGACAAACAAGGCGTCGCCCAGTTGGAAGAGCACCTGGCGCTGCATTGCGAGCAGGGCGGAACCGTCTTGCTCACCACCCACCACACCCTGGCGCGCATGCCCGCCGGTTACCGCGACCTTGATCTGGGCCGGTGGTCGGCATGAGTGTCTTCGCCCTGCTGGTCGCCCGCGAAGCACGGCTGTTGTGCCGTCGCCCGGCTGAATTGGCCAACCCGCTGGTGTTCTTTGCCATCGTGATTGCGCTGTTCCCGCTGGCGGTCGGCCCCGAGACTAAACTGTTGCAAACCTTGTCGCCGGGGCTGGTGTGGGTCGCGGCCCTTTTGTCTGTCCTGCTCTCGCTGGACGGGCTGTTTCGCAGTGATTTCGAAGACGGTTCCCTGGAACAGTGGGTCCTTTCGTCGCACCCTCTGCCACTTCTGGTACTGGCCAAGGTGCTGGCACACTGGGCTTTTTCCGGCCTCGCGCTAGTCTTGCTCTCGCCGCTGTTGGCGATGATGCTGGGCTTGCCCGTCGAATGCCTGCCGGTGTTGCTTTTGTCCTTGTTACTCGGCACGCCAGTGCTCAGCCTGTTGGGGGCCGTGGGCGCAGCGTTGACCGTCGGTTTGAAGCGTGGTGGCCTGCTACTGGCCCTGTTGATTCTGCCGTTGTATATCCCGGTACTGATCCTTGGCAGCGGCGCTTTGCAGGCCGCGCTCATGGGCATGCCGGCGACCGGTTACCTCCTGTGGCTTGGTAGCCTGACCGCCCTGGCGGTAACCCTGACACCCTTTGCTATAGCCGCCGGCCTGAAGATCAGCGTCGGCGAATAATGAGGTCTGACCCAGCGACATTGTCAGCTCTTCAACATAAGAAAGACCCTACGTTTCTCGCAATGACGAGAAGCAACCGTGAGAAACAGCAATGAACTGGACCTGGTTTCACAAGCTCGGCTCGCCCAAATGGTTCTACGGCATCAGTGGCAAACTGCTGCCTTGGTTCAGCATCGCCGCCGTGTTGCTGATCGGCATCGGCCTGGTCTGGGGCCTGGCCTTCGCGCCGCCGGACTACCAGCAAGGCAACAGCTTTCGCATCATCTATATCCACGTACCCGCCGCGATGCTGGCCCAGTCCTGTTACGTGATGCTCGCGGTGTGCGGCGTTGTCGGCCTGGTGTGGAAGATGAAGTTGGCCGACGTTGCCCTGCAATGCGCCGCGCCCATCGGCGCGTGGATGACCGCCGTGGCGCTGGTCACCGGCGCGATCTGGGGCAAACCCACCTGGGGCTCGTGGTGGGTGTGGGATGCGCGACTAACGTCCATGCTGATCCTGCTGTTCCTGTACTTCGGTCTGATTGCCCTGGGCAACGCGATCAGTAATCGTGACAGCGCCGCCAAGGCCTGCGCGGTGCTGGCCATTGTCGGCGTGATCAACATCCCGATCATCAAATACTCGGTGGAGTGGTGGAACACCCTGCACCAGGGCGCCACCTTCACCCTCACCGAAAAACCGGCGATGCCCGTGGAAATGTGGGCACCGCTGCTGTTGATGGTGCTGGGCTTCTACTGTTTCTTCGGTGCCGTGCTGCTGATGCGCATGCGCCTCGAAGTGCTCAAGCGTGAAGCCCGCGCCAGTTGGGTCAAGGCCGAAGTGCAAAGCAGCCTGGGAGCGCGCGGATGAGTTTTGCTTCTTTCAGTGATTTTCTCGCCATGGGCCACCACGGCCTCTATGTCTGGACGGCCTATGGCATCTGCCTGGCGGTGCTGGCCCTCAACGTCGCCGCGCCGATCCTGGCCCGCAAGCGTTACCTGCAACAAGAGGCGCGTCGTCTGCGCCGGGAGACCGAAAAGTGAATCCGCTGCGTAGAAAACGTCTGATGATCATCCTCGCCATCATGGCCGGCGTCGGCATTGCCGTGGCCCTGGCCTTGAGCGCGCTGCAACAGAACATCAACCTGTTCTACACCCCGACCCAGATCGCCAATGGCGAAGCACCGGTTGATACCCGCATCCGCGCCGGTGGCATGGTGGAGAAGGGCTCGTTGAAACGTTCCGGCGATTCCCTCGATGTGACCTTCGTGGTTACCGACTTCAATAAGGCCGTGACCATCACCTACCGTGGCATCCTCCCGGACCTGTTCCGCGAAGGCCAGGGCATCGTCGCCCTGGGCAAACTCAACGCTGACGGCGTGGTGGTGGCCGATGAAGTGCTGGCCAAGCACGACGAAAAATACATGCCGCCGGAAGTCACCAAGGCGTTGAAAGAAAGCGGCCAATCGGCACCAACCCCAGCGAAGGAGGGCTAAGTGATGACGTCCGCACTGTTTATCCCCGAGTTGGGCCAATTGGCGATGATCCTCGCCTTGTGCTTCGCCATTGTGCAGGCCGTGGTGCCGTTGCTCGGTGCCTGGCGCGGCGACCGCCTTTGGATGAGCCTGGCGCAGCCGGCCGCCTGGGGGCAGTTTGCCTTTCTGCTGTTCGCGTTTGGCTGCCTGACCTACGCCTTTATGACCGACGACTTTTCCGTCGCTTATGTCGCCAATAACTCCAACACCGCGCTGCCTTGGTACTACAAGTTCAGCGCCGTGTGGGGCGCCCACGAAGGTTCGTTGCTGCTGTGGGCGTTGATCCTCGGCGGCTGGACCTTCGCTGTATCGGTGTTCTCGCGCCAATTGCCGCAAGTGATGCTGGCGCGGGTGCTGGCGGTGATGGGCATGATCAGCATTGGTTTTTTGCTGTTCCTGATCATGACCTCCAACCCTTTCAGCCGCATCCTGCCGCAGATTCCATCGGATGGGCATGACCTCAACCCCTTGCTGCAAGACATTGGCCTGATCGTGCACCCGCCGATGCTCTACATGGGTTACGTCGGTTTCTCCGTGGCGTTCGCCTTCGCCATCGCCGCCTTGCTTGGCGGGCGTCTGGATGCCGCGTGGGCGCGCTGGTCGCGGCCATGGACCATCGTCGCCTGGGCGTTCCTGGGTATCGGCATCACCCTCGGCTCGTGGTGGGCCTACTACGAACTCGGCTGGGGCGGCTGGTGGTTCTGGGACCCGGTGGAAAACGCCTCGTTCATGCCATGGCTGGTGGGTACCGCACTGATTCACTCGTTGGCCGTCACCGAAAAGCGCGGCGTGTTCAAGAGCTGGACCGTGTTGCTGGCCATCGCGGCATTTTCCCTCAGCCTGCTGGGCACATTCCTCGTGCGTTCGGGTGTGTTGACCTCGGTGCACGCCTTTGCGTCCGACCCTGAGCGCGGCGTGTTCATCCTGATCTTCCTGCTGTTTGTGGTTGGCGGCTCCCTGACCCTGTTCGCCCTGCGCGCGCCGGTGGTCAAAAGCCAGGTCGGCTTCAATCTGTGGTCGCGGGAAACCCTGCTGCTGGGCAATAACCTGGTGCTGGTGGTGGGCGCGTCGATGATCCTGCTCGGCACCCTGTACCCGCTGGTGTTGGATGCCCTGAGCGGCGCCAAACTGTCCGTCGGCCCGCCGTACTTCAACGCGTTGTTCATCCCGTTGATGGGTCTGTTGATGGTGGTGATGGCGGTTGGCATGCTGGTGCGCTGGAAGGACACCCCGGTCAAATGGCTGGTCGGCATGTTGATGCCGGTGCTGCTCGGCAGCGTGGCCCTGGCCGTGGTCGCCGGGATTGCCTATGGCGACTTCAACTGGGCGGTGCTCGCCACCTTCCTGCTCGCCGCCTGGGTATTGCTGGCCGGTGTGCGCGACATCTTCGACAAGACCCGCCACAAAGGCCTGGTCAAAGGCCTTCCGACGCTGACCCGCAGCTACTGGGGCATGCAGATCGCCCACATCGGCATCGCCGTGTGTGCGCTGGGCGTGGTGCTGTCCAGCCAGAACAGCGCCGAGCGCGATCTGCGTCTGGCGCCGGGCGAGTCCATGGACCTTGCTGGGTACCAGTTCATCTTCGAGGGCGCCAAGCACTTTGAAGGGCCGAATTTCACGTCGGACAAAGGCACCGTGCGGGTAGTCCGCAACGGTAAGGAAATCGCCGTATTGCACCCCGAAAAACGCCTGTACACCGTGCAGAGCTCGATGATGACCGAAGCCGGTATCGACGCGGGTTTCACCCGTGACCTCTATGTGGCACTGGGCGAACCGTTGGGCGAGGGCGCCTGGGCAGTGCGCGTGCATGTGAAACCGTTTGTGCGTTGGATCTGGTTCGGCGGTTTGCTCACTGGGTTTGGCGGTTTGCTGGCCGCGCTGGACCGGCGTTATCGGGTCAAGGTCAAGAGCCGAGTGCGTGAAGCCTTGGGTATGCAAGGAGCGGCGGTATGAAGCGTTGGTTGATGGTGTTGCCGCTGGCGTTGTTCCTGGTGGTGGCGGTGTTCCTGTATCGCGGCCTCTACCTGGATCCGGCAGAGTTGCCTTCTGCGATGATCGGCAAGCCTTTCCCCGAGTTCTCGCTGTCGAACGTGCAAGGAGACAAGACGCTGACCCGTGCCGACTTGCTGGGCAAACCGGCACTGGTCAACGTATGGGGCACATGGTGCATTTCCTGCCGCGTGGAACACCCGGTGCTGAACAAGTTGGCTGAGAAGGGCGTGGTGATCTACGGCATCAACTACAAGGACGACAATGCGGCGGCCTTGAAGTGGCTGGCCGAGTTCCATAACCCGTACCAACTGGACATCCGTGATGAAGACGGCAATCTCGGGCTCAACCTCGGCGTTTACGGCGCCCCGGAAACCTTCTTCATTGATGCCAAGGGTGTGATCCGCGACAAATACGTCGGTGTGATCGACGAGGTGGTCTGGCGCGAGCAACTGGCTGCCAAGTACCAGGCGCTGGTCGATGAGGCCAAGCCATGAAGCGTCTGTTAGTCGCTGCCGTGCTGGCACTGGGTTTGGCGGGTGTGGCCCATGCCGCCATCGACACGTACGAATTCGCCAAGGACGGTGACCGCGAGCGTTTCCGCGAACTGACCAAGGAACTGCGCTGCCCCAAGTGTCAGAACCAGGACATCGCCGACTCCAACGCTCCCATCGCCGCCGACCTGCGCAAAGAGATCTTCCGCATGCTGGGAGAGGGCAAGGACAACCAGCAGATCATCGACTTCATGGTCGATCGCTACGGTGATTTCGTGCGCTACAAACCGGCCCTCACCGGCAAGACCGCGCTGCTCTGGTTCGGCCCTGCAGGGCTGTTATTGGCCGGCGTGGTGGTGATGGCGGTGATCGTGCGCCGTCGCCGCGCAGCGCCGACCGATGGTTCCGACGCGCTGTCCCCCGAAGAGCGTAAACGCCTCGACCAATTGCTGGACACCAAGACTGATGATTGATTTCTGGCTCGCAGCCGGCTTGCTGCTTCTGATTGCCCTGAGTTTCCTGTTGATCCCTGTGTTGCGCGGCCGCCGTGCCCAGCGCGAAGAGGATCGCACCGCGCTGAACGTGGCGCTGTATCAAGAACGCGTCGCCGAGTTGCAAGTGCAGCAGGACGAAGGCGTGCTCAACGCCGCGCAACTCGACACCGGTCGCGCCGAAGCCGCCCGCGAACTGCTGGCGGATACCGAGGGTGTGGAAAAACCCCGCGAATCGCGCCTGGGCAAACCGCTGCCATTGCTCGCCGCCGTCCTCGTCCCCGTCCTTGGCTTGGGCCTGTACATGCACTTTGGTGCCAGCGACAAGGTCGAGCTGACCCGCGAATTCTCACAGCCACCGGTGTCCATGGAAGACATGACCCACCGCCTGGAACGCGCGGCTGCGGCCCAACCGGATTCGGCCGAAGGCCTGTACTTCCTCGGTCGCGCCTATATGGCCCAAGACCGCTCCGCAGACGCCGCGAAAGTGTTCGAGCGCACCGTGGCCCTGGCCGGGCGCCAGCCGGAGCTGCTGGGGCAGTGGGCCCAGGCGCAGTACTTTGCCGACAACAAACAGTGGTCGCCCAAGGTGCAGGCGCTCACTGATGAAGCCTTGAAGCTGGACCCGAAGGAAGTCACCAGCCTGGGCTTGCTGGGCATTGCGGCATTTGAAGGCAAGCGTTATCAAGAGGCCATCGACTACTGGACCCGTCTGTTGGCCCAACTGCCACCGGAAGATAATTCCCGTGCTGCCCTGCAAGGCGGCATCGACCGGGCCGCGCAAAGTCTGAAGGAGAGCGGAGGCAGCGTCGCCCAAAAGGCTGTGATGAAGGTACGTGTGGACCTGTCCGCCGACGTGAAGGCCAAGGCCTTGCCAACCGACAGCGTGTTCATCTTCGCCCGCGCCGTCAGTGGCCCGCCGGCACCTCTGGCGGTCAAACGCGTCACCGTCGCCGAATTGCCTGTTACCGTCGAACTGGGTGACGCCGATGCAATGATGCCGCAATTGAAACTGTCCAACTTCCCCGAAGTCCAACTGGTTGCGCGCATATCCCGGGCCGGTCAACCAACCACTGGCGAGTGGATCGGCCGCAGCCAACCCCTGGCCAGCAGCACCACTGCGCTGCAACAGCTGACCATCGACAGTCCGGACAAGTAATTTTGAGGAAACGCCTATGACGACCGCATTCGCACGCATCACCTTGCTCAGCCTGGTACTGGGCCTGAGCGCCTGTGCGGTCCATCGGCCACCACCTGGCCCGACCGGCCCGACTATCCCGCCGTCAGGCCCCTCGACTCAGCCGAGCACCAAGCCTTCCGGCCCGGTCACCCCGCCACCGAAGCCTGTGCCCACTAAATCGCCGACCTTCGCCCCACCACCGGGCGCCGCCAGCCATTGGGACGGCAAGATGCAGGTGTACGTGCTTGATGACCAACCGGACACGTTCTACCGCCAGCGCACCTACTACCGCTGGAGCAACGGCTGGAGCCGCTCCATCAGCCCCAATGGGCCGTGGGAAGACACCAACGTGCAAGGTGTGCCGCCGGGGTTGAGCAAGCAGTACGCGCAATGACAAAAGGCGACCTTCGGGTCGCCTTTTTCACGCCTGTGAATTCCATCCTTCCAGGCACTGAAGTTCAAATACGGGAGGGGACTTGCTCCCGATAGCGCCAGGTCAGTCGCTGATTAGCTGAGTGTGGCATCGCCATCGGGGGCAAGCCCCCTCCCACAGTGGATCTCCTCAGCCCTCAGGCCACGGAGGCGCCGTTACCATGCCGCTTCTCATATGTTCATCAGTTTCGCCGCAATGGCATTCCAGCCAGCCGGTTCATGGATCATGGTCAAGTAGTCATGGCCCGCGAAGAACTGCCCCTGAAACGTGTGTTTAGCCATGATCTCCTTGATGATCATCGTGGCAGGGCCCAAGCCGGTATTGCCGGTTCGGGCATCGAGTGCACGACCTCGCACTTGAGTGGTGATTGCGGCGCCGAGCATCATCTTTCTTTGTTCAAGCTGCTTGATCTGATCTGCTCGGGATAAGCCGGCGAGGCTGGCTTGCGGCATATCGCCGACGTTGGGGTTCTGTTCAAGAAAGGCCGCCCACTGCAACTCCATCGC
This sequence comes from Pseudomonas sp. W22_MBD1_FP4, assembly GCF_052113765.1. Taxonomy (NCBI): domain Bacteria; kingdom Pseudomonadati; phylum Pseudomonadota; class Gammaproteobacteria; order Pseudomonadales; family Pseudomonadaceae; genus Pseudomonas; species Pseudomonas sp. W22_MBD1_FP4. Next base: position 173,009 of record NZ_JBGQOI010000007.1, read on the forward strand.
CGCCACCTTGCACAGGGCGGCGTAACGGTCGCTGACCATCAGCCTGGCCAGTTCAAGTTGGAAGCTGACCATGATGAGCGGGATTTTCCCGACCAGGCCGATGCCGGTAAATGAAAGCAAGGTCGAGGTGGTCGAGATGGCCATTTCTGTGCCTCGAAATGCGAGCTTCTTGAACTTTACCTCGATGGCCAGTTGCAGCCATTTAATCGCATCACTGATTTGTTCATCACCAGCGGCGAAGGGTTGATAAGCCGCCAGCATTTTTGACAGCCGACGCAGATGTATCGCCGTAGAGGTCGTGGCAGAAGCATGCCTGGCCGCATAGAAGGGCGCGGGAATAGGCGAGATCGCCGGGCTTATCGCCGCCACTCCCACCCCGGTTGCGCCAACACCCAAGCTTTTGTATTTGCGGTGTGAAAGCATCTTTTGGGTTTTGGGCGAGGGTCCGCAATTGCCGTTTTTGACAAAGTACGGGTTGAGTTTCAACCCGCTTTTTTCGCAGACCTTCATATAACTTCTGGCGGCGCCTATGGTTGTGATGATGGGGTGAAGGCCAGCCAGTCCGGAAAGAAGGCTAAAGAATATGTCTTCTTTTGACTGTTCTGTTTGAGCGGTTTCACGTACTTGCGCTGCGATTGAGTCGGGCACTTTTTCGTCTCCGTTGAGGGGAGAAGGGATAGGAGCCTGTACCGTAGATAAGCACCGTAGTGCTGGCTGTAGGATTGTTCGGGGAGGCATCACTCGTCTTTGTGGTGGCGCCGAACCTGATGCGCGGCGGGTCGCACTCGGGTAATGTGGCCGCCGCCGGCCTGGCTGCCGAAGGATTGCTGGATATACTTTTCAGTGATCGCTATCCGCCCAGCCTGTTGCAGGCGGCATTTGTACGGGCCAGCGGGCCGAGCTGATGCAAGCCAGGCGCCGCGAATGGCTTCCTGTGGTGCATAAGTCTGGCGACAAGCGAAGAGGGTGTGTTGATGGCGGGCAGGTTGATCTATCTCATCGGGCCATCGGGTTCGGGCAAGGACAGCCTGCTGGATGCCGCCCGTCCGCAGTTGGCCGAGCGCGGCTGCCGCATCGTGCGGCGCGTCATCACCCGTTCGGCGGAGGCCGTGGGCGAGGCGGCGCACGGTGTGAGCGCGGAGCAGTTTGCGGTGATGCGTACCGAGGGGGCGTTTGCCCTCAGTTGGCAGGCCAACGGCTTGTCCTATGGCATTCCACGGGAAATCGACGATTGGCTGGCGGCGGGGGATGACGTTCTGGTCAACGGCTCGCGTGCACACCTGGCTCAGGCCCACGCGCGTTATCCGCAGATGCTGGTGCTATTGCTGACCGTGGATCAAGGCGTGTTACGCCAGCGCTTGATCGCGCGGGGACGAGAGTTGCCGGCCGACATCGAGGAGCGCTTGGCGCGCAATGCGCGGTTTACTCAAGAGCTGATCGCCGGCAGTGGTTCAGGGTTGTTTGTGCTGGATAACTCCGGCCCCTTGGATCACACGGTCGAGCGCCTGCTGCACTGCCTGGATGCTGGGCATTCGGTATGCGCCTGATCCTGCTACGTATCGGCGAGTTTGGCTGGTGATCTTCATGGCTCGCAGATCGTTGTTCCAAATCGGGCCTTGAGCGCTTTGCGGCCCTTTGGCGTCACACTCAGTGCGCGGCTATCCAGGTCCTGTGTTACCCATTCACGGCGAACAGCATTTTGCAAAAGCGCCGCGCCCAAAGCACCCGCCAGGTGCGGGCGGCGCATGCTCCAGTCCAGGCAGGCGCAGGCGAATCGCCGTCGTTGCGTGCGCAGCGCCGCCACATCAATCCCAAGTTCAACCATCGCCTTGTCGCCGTGTGCGCTGAGTTGGTAGCTGTCGTTCCCGGTCAACCAGCCGGCCTCAATGAAATGGTCGTGCAGCGTGACCGCCAACGTACCCGCCATGTGGTCGTAGCAGGTGCGCGCAAACTGCAGACGCGTGGGCGTGCTCGGCACAAACGCCTTGGCGCTGTTGCGGCTGATCACCATCAACCCTTCAATCGCCTGGGCCACCGACGGACCGGCGAGGCTGTAGTACCGGTGACGCCCCTGCGTGTGCAACGTGATCAAGCCGTCGTCCTTGAGCCGGGCCAAGTGCGCGCTGGCGGTTGAGGTGCTGACCTCGGCAATCACCGCCATTTCGGTACTGGTACGCGCATGCCCATCCATCAGCGCGCAGAGCATTTTCGTGCGCGCAGGTTCTGCAATTGCGCCGGCGACCTGTGAGAGTGCGGCGTCGTCGTCCTGGCCATTCATATTTCGTTCCTGAGCGAATCGTTACCGGGTGAGGTGGCTGATAGTAGCGGTTCTTCGTGAACAGGACGTCCTGAATGACACCGCTTGAAGCCGCTACCCACGCTGACCCTTATGACTATTACTCACGCCTGAGACGTACTGGCGGGTTGCTGTTCGACGCTGAACTTGGGCTGTGGGTCGCCAGTACTGCCGAGGTGGTTGCGGCTGTTCTGGCTCACCCGGATTGTCGAGTACGCCCGCATCACGAGCCGGTGCCCGCTGCGATTGCGCAAGGCGCGGCAGGCCAGGTATTTGCCCGCTTGATGCGGATGAATGAAGGGACGGCCCATCGATGCCCGCGAGCAGCAGTCGAACCGGCATTGGCTGACGTAGGCGTCGGGACCGTCGCGGAGGTGGTTGGCAGCCTTATCGACCGCGTGGATAACCTGGAGGCGTTGATGTTCACCTTGCCGGTCTCGGCGGTTGCGGCGTTGCTGGGTTTTCCAACTGGGCAGACAGCAGCGGTTGCCGAGCTGACACGGGATTTCGTCGCCTGCCTCTCGCCGCTGAGCAACGAGGCCCAACGGCGTCACGCCGACATCGGAGCGTCGCAGTTGACGCAAATGTTCGGCGACGTACTTGAAGCTTCGGCGTTGATGACGCACATCCGCACAGGCGACTGGATGGACACTGACGTGTTGACCGCGAACCTGATCGGGCTGCTGTCACAGACCTGCGAAGCCACGGCCGGCCTGATAGGTAACACATTGGTGATGCTCGCCCGGCAGCCTGATCTGCTGGAGCAGGTTCAGCACGCGCCCGCCCAGGTCATGGCGCTGGTTGAAGAAGTGGCGCGCTTCGATTCCCCAGTGCAGAACACTCGGCGGTTTGTTGCCGATCGGTGTGTCATCGGTAACCGCGTGCTGGAGGCCGGGGATACCCTTCTGGTGGTGCTGGCGTCCGCCAATCGTGACCCTGCGGCAAACCCGATGCCCGATAGTTTTGTGCTTGAACGCCCGCAGCGGCGCAGCTTCAGCTTTGGTTTCGGCGCTCATCAATGTCCTGGCCAGCGGCTGGCGTTGATCATTGCGTCCCAAACCATCCTTGCTCTGCTCCGTCGCCAGCCTGCCTTGCTGGCGGGTGCGGGGTCATTCGGTTACTGGCCGTCGCTTAACGGGCGGATTCCGAGGTTTCACTCGGCAGCGCTCAACATTCGGTAAAACCACCGCCAGTCAGGCTGAGAGGTTCTGTGCTTGAGCAAAGAAAACTCTAGGGTTGTTTTTGTTCAGGCCAAGCCAAGGAGACTGGGGTGTAAAGCAGGTGATTGATCAAGGAGCTGCAACAGGCTGGATGGGTACTGGATCGCGTCACGGGCAGTCATCATATTTTTATCGAATGGAGCGATGACTTTACCGCTACCGGCATTCAAATCCCCGATATTCCAGGCGCTGTCACCGCCGGGGACAGCTTTGAAGAGGCTTGCAACGCTGCCGTGTAAGTCGCGCACATCCTGCTGCAGGAGATCGCTGCAGAGGGCGGGACGATTCCGATGCCAACGTCAGTCGCGAACCATCGCGCTCATGAGGACTACGCGGGGATGGGCTGGGGGCTGCTGGCGTTGGACAGCTCGCCTTATCTGGGCAAGACCGAGAAGGTCAATGCGACCTTGCCCGGTTATGTCATCCAGCGAATCGACCGTTATGTGCGTGAGCACAAGGTCAAAAGCCGCTCGTCATTTCTGGCGGACGCGGCTCTGAAGAAGTTGGTGCGCTCTTAAGCGGTTGCGACCGCCACCCGCCGGGACGCACTCAGGAACCGCAACAACGCCACCAGCGGGAATGCGCTGCCGACCAGCATCACCCCGAGCCAGCCGCCGTGTTCATACACGCTGCTGGCAATCGCTGAGCCAAAGGCGCCGCCGATGAAGATGCTGGTCATGTACAGCGCGTTCAAACGGCTGCGGCTGTTGGCGTCGAGGGCGTAGATGGCGCGTTGGCCCAGGACCATGTTCATCTGCACGCAGAAGTCCAGGACCACACCGGTTACCGCCAGGCCGATCACGCTGTACAGCGGGTGCACGAAAGCCGGCAGGAAGCTCAGCGCGGCGAACAGCATCGCCAGCAACGAAGCGCGGTGAGTATGACCGGCATCCGCCAGGCGCCCGGCGATGGGCGCGGCGATGGCGCCCAAGGCACCGACCAGGGCGAAGAGGGCGATTTCGCTCTGGCTCAGGCCGTGATTACGCGCCAGCTCCAGTGGCGCGGCGGTCCAGAACAGGCTGAAGGTGGCAAACATGCAGCCCTGGTAAAACGCGCGCTGGCGCAACACTGGCTGGCGACGCAACAAGGTGCCCAGCGAACCCAGCAATTGGCCATATGTGGCGCTGTGGTCGGGTTGGCGCTTGGGGATGGTCAGCATCAGCACCACGCTGATAAACGCCATCAACCCCGCCGCCGCCATGAACATCGCACGCCAGCCGAAGTGGTCCGCCACCACGCTGGAGACCGGCCGTGCCAGCAGGATGCCCAGCAACAAACCGCCCATGATGCTACCGACCACACGGCCACGGGACTCGGCAGGCGCCAGGTGCGCGGCCAGCGGGATCAGGATCTGCACCGATACTGAACTGAATCCGATCAGCAGCGACACCAGCAGGAATAGGTTCGGCTGTGCGGTGAACGCTGCGCCCAGTAGGCTGGCGATGGCCACCACGGTGGTGAGGATCATCAGCTTGCGGTTTTCCAGCAGGTCGCCCAACGGCACCAGGAAGAAGAGTCCCAGGGCATAACCGATTTGCGTCAGGGACACGATCAGGCTGGCCATGGCCGGCGTAAGGCCGATGTCCGGGGCGATCAGTTCAATGATCGGTTGCGCGTAGTAAATGTTGGCAACGATGGCGCCGCAGCAGAACGCAAACAGCATCACCATCCCGCGGGTCATGGTGCTTGTAGTGTGGGGAGTAGCGTTCATGGTGTTCTCATAAAAGCGGAGGAAGATGGCGAGCGAGAGTAAAGCCAAGGCGTACGCACGAGTAGGGCGCTCGTGGTGATATCACTTATGCTGGCTGATGATACATTCAGAAACAACTAAGGTGGTGTGACACTACCGATGCAACGGCCATACAGAAAGCCAAAATGTGGGAGGGGGCTTGCCCCCGATGGCGGAGTGTCAGTCACTGGGTGTAGTGGCTGACACGCTGCTATCGGGAGCAAGCCCCCTCCCACATTTTTTACCGCGTTTCTTAGTTATTGACCGGAGTAGATCTGGTCGAAGATGCCACCGTCATTGAAGTGGGTCTTCTGTACGGTGCGCCAGTCACCAAAGGTTTTCTCCACCGACAGGAAGTCGACTTTCGGGAAGCGGTCGGTGTACTTGGCCAGTACTTTTGGATCACGCGGGCGCAGGTAGTTGTTGGCGGCGATTTCCTGGCCTTCCGGCGACCACAGGTACTTCAGGTAGTCTTCGGCGGCCACGCGGGTGCCTTTCTTCTCGACCACTTTGTCGACAACCGACACCGGCGGCTCGGCTTCAGCGGAAACGCTTGGGTAGATCACTTCAAACTGATCACGGCCGAATTCACGGGCGATCATTTCGGCTTCGTTCTCAAAGGTCACCAGCACGTCGCCGATCTGGTTGGTCATGAACGTGGTGGTCGCTGCACGGCCACCGGTGTCGAGCACAGGCGCTTGCTTGAACAGCTTGCCGACGAAGGTTTTCGCCTTTTCTTCATCGCCGCCGTTCTTGAGCACATAACCCCAGGCCGACAGGTAGGTGTAGCGGCCGTTACCCGAGGTTTTCGGGTTAGGCACGATCACTTGCACGCCATCCTTGAGCAGGTCCGGCCAGTCTTTCAGCGCCTTGGGGTTGCCCTTGCGCACGATGAACACGGTGGCGGAGGTGAACGGCGCGCTGTTGTTGGGCAGGCGCGTGACCCAGTTGTCTGGCACCAGTTTGCCGTTGTCGGCAAGGGCGTTGATGTCGGTGGCCATGTTCATGGTGATCACGTCAGCTGGCAGACCGTCGATCACCGAACGCGCTTGTTTGCTGGAACCGCCGAAGGACATTTGCAGGGTCAGCTTGTCGTTCGGGTGCTCGGCTTCCCAATGCTTCTGGAAGGCGGCGTTGTAGTCCTTGTAGAAATCGCGCATTACGTCATAGGAGACGTTGAGCAGTGTGACCGGTGCGGCGTGCACGGCGCCCGCCAGGGCAAGACCGGCGGCCAGGAGAGAGGCGCTAACGAGTTTTTTCACTGCTCATTCCTTGTTGTTCGGGAGAAGGGGTAAGGCCATTTGCCAGCGACTATAGCCGGGGCGCCATAGTCGCTTAAAGATTAAAAAGAACTTTGCTTATTCCACTTTCTTGAAAAGATTGCTGCCGCAGCGCGAGCAGAACGCCGCATTCGGCTCGTGGCTGTTTTTCTTGCACACCGGGCAGTCGGTTTGCAGCTGTTCACCGCGCATGGCACTGGCCAGCTCGGCGGTAAAAATGCCCGTGGGCACGGCGATGATCGAGTAACCGGTGATCATCACCAGTGACGAAATCACTTGGCCCAGCGGCGTCTTCGGCACGATATCGCCAAAGCCCACGGTGGTCAGGGTGACGATGGCCCAATAGATGCCTTTGGGAATGCTGGTAAACCCGTGTTCCGGGCCTTCGATCACGTACATCAAGGTGCCGAACACCGTCACCAGGGTGCATACGCTCACCAAGAACACCACGATCTTCTGCTTGCTGCCGCGCAACGCCGCCATCAGGTAGTTGGCTTGCTTGAGGTACGGGCTGAGCTTGAGCACGCGGAAAATCCGCAGCATGCGGATGATGCGGATGATCAGCAGGTACTGCGCATCGCTGTAATACAGCGCAAGGATGCCGGGCACGATGGCGAGCAAATCCACCAGCCCGTAAAAACTGAAGGCATAGCGCAACGGCTTGGGCGAGCAGTACAGGCGCAGCCCGTACTCGATCAGGAAGATGACGGTGAAGCCCCACTCGATATACGCCAGCACATTGGCGTAGTTCTGGTGGATCTGGTCGATGCTGTCGAGCATCACGATCACCAGGCTGGCGAGGATGATCAGCAACAAGATGCCGTCAAAGCGCCGCCCGGCGACGGTGTCGCTCTGAAAAACCATGACGTAGAGCCGCTGGCGCCAGTCGTTGTTGCTGTCCATAAATCCCGCCCGAATCGAAGATCGAGCAAGCCTAGGGGGATTCGAAGGGGCTGTCCATGCGCGGTTTCTGCACGATTCGGCGACCGGCGCGTACCAGCCAGCAGGCGAGGATAAACGGCGCGGTGAGCGCGGGCAGGTGCAGGGCGGCAAAGCCCGGTGTCAGAAGGATCGCCAGCAGGATGCCGAGCAGCGGCAGCCAGGCTTGGCGACGCGCTTGGCTCAGTGCCAGGGCCGCGAGGGCCGGGTTGTAGCTGTGCAGGCCGAGGAGGGCGCCGGTGCTGTCCTCCAGCATGACGCCGATCAGCACGCCGGCGCTGGCGCCGATCAAGGCCCAGATGGCCGCGCGTCGGTTGGCGAGCCACAGGCCAAGGGCAATCAAGACGCCGGCCACGGGCTGATCCAGCAGCATGATTTGCGCCAGGCCAGTGAAGGGCGCGCTGAACAAAGCCAGGGCGTCCGGTGCGCCCAGGGCGAAGGTGTTTGGCGCCGCAGTGCCCAGCAGCAGCCAACCCAGCATGACAAACGGCGCGGTGTAGGCAGGCAAGTCATCCGGTTGCGTCGCGTGCTTGAGCCATTGCCGCGTGAGAATCGCACTCAAGCCGCCACACGCCAGGATCAGCGGCGGCAACAAGGCAGACCACGCGAAATGCTCGCTGATCAACAAGCCCAGCAACACGCCGTTGTAGCTATATAAGCCAGCTTGGCGTTCAGCTTTGGGATAACCCCGGCGCTGGGCCGTGAGTAACCCGGCCACGCCACCCAGCAGTGCACCGCCGAGCAAGGCCGGAGCGCCGATCAGGATGGCCAGTAGGCACAGCAAGCCGCACAGCGGCTGGCGTTGCAGGAAGATTTGGCTGAAGCCGTTGAGCAGCGCTTCGGCCCAGTCGGGGCAGGTCTGGTTGTGCATGATGGGGATTCAGTGAGACTGAGTTGTCCCCATCGAGGGCCAGCCCCCTCCCACACTTGATTGGGTTCACACCGTTAGATGTGTGAATGCAGTCCAATGTGGGAGGGGGCTTGCCCCCGATGGGGCCTCTACAGGCGCTAGATCAGCGTCTCTATACGCAAAGAGTTGGTCGACCCCGGCTGCCCGAACGGCACCCCCGCCGTAATCACCAACGTATCCCCGCGCTGCGCCATGCCCTGAGCCTGGGCAATCTCCAGTGCCGTGGAACACACCTCATCCACCTGGCGCAGCCGATCATTCACCACCGAGTGCACGCCCCACGCCACGCTCAGCCGTCGCGCCGTGGACAGGTTCGGCGTGAGGTTAAGGATCGGCGCCACGGGCCGTTCCCGTGCAGCGCGCAGGCTGGAGCTGCCGGATTCGCTGTAGTTCACCAGCACCGCCACCGGCAGGATGCTGCTGATACGACGGATCGCGCAGCTGATGGCGTCCGACACGGTGGCATCGGCTTTGGGCCGGCTGACGTCCAGTTGCGCCTGGTAATCCGGACCGTTTTCCACTTGGCGGATGATCTTGCTCATCATCTGCACGGCTTCCAGCGGGTACTCACCCGATGCGGTTTCTGCCGACAGCATCACCGCATCCGCGCCCTCGGCCACGGCGTTGGCCACATCGGTGACTTCGGCACGGGTGGGCGCCGGTGAGAAACGCATGGATTCGAGCATCTGCGTGGCGACCACCACCGGTTTACCCAACTGACGGCAGGTGCTGATGATGTCCTTCTGGATCTGCGGCACGCTCTCGGCCGGTACTTCCACACCCAGGTCGCCTCTGGCCACCATGATCGCGTCGCTCAGTTCGGCGATTTCCCGCAGGCGCTGGACGGCCGACGGCTTCTCGATCTTGGCCATCAGGAAGGCTTTGTCACCGATCAGCTCGCGGGCTTCGCGGATGTCTTCCGGGCGTTGCACGAACGACAACGCCACCCAGTCCACGCCCAGCTCCAGGCCGAAGCTCAGGTCGCGGCGGTCCTTGGCGGTCAGAGGGCTCAGTTCCAACAGCGCTTGTGGCACGTTCACGCCCTTGCGGTCGGAAAGCTCACCGCCATTGAGCACGGTGGTATCAATGGCATCGGTGTGCTTGGTGATCACCCGCAGGCGCAGCTTGCCGTCGTCCAGTAGCAGGTCCATGCCCGGCTCCAGCGCTGCAATGATTTCCGGGTGGGGCAGGTTGACCCGGCGTTGGTCGCCCGGGGTCTCATCCAGGTCCAGGCGCAGGGCCTGGCCGCGCACCAATTGCACCTTGCCTTCGGCGAAACGCCCGACTCGCAGCTTCGGCCCTTGCAGGTCCATCAGGATGCCCAGCGGGTAGTTGAGCTGGCGCTCCACCTGGCGAATCCATTGGTAGCGCTGGGCGTGATCGGCGTGGTCACCGTGGCTGAAGTTGAGGCGGAAGATATTCACCCCGGCTTCTACCAGCTCGAGGATGTCATCGATCCCGTCGGTGGCCGGGCCCAGGGTGGCGAGGATCTTGACCTTCTTGTCAGGCGTCATGGGCAGTGCTCTCAAGGATCAGGATGGCGCGGAAGTCGTTGACGTTGGTGCGGGTTGGCTCGGTGACGATCAAGTCGTCGAGCGCCGCGAAAAAGCCGTAGCCGTTGTTGTTATCCAACTCATCGCTGGCGCTCAGGCCCAAGGCTTCGGCGCGGCGGTAGCTGCAAGGCGTCATGATTGCGCCGGCGTTGTCTTCCGAACCGTCGATGCCGTCGGTGTCGCCGGCCAGTGCGTACACGCCGGGCAGGCCTTTGAGGCTGTCGGTCAGGCTCAGCAGAAATTCCGCATTGCGCCCGCCCCGGCCATTGCCGCGCACCGTGACGGTGGTTTCACCGCCGGACAGGATCACGCACGGCGCTGCCAACGGTTGGCCGTGCTGCACGATCTGCCGGGCAATGCCCGCATGCACTTTGGCCACGTCCCGCGCTTCACCTTCCAGATCGCCGAGGATCAGCGGGCTGAAACCGGCCTGGCGTACTTTTACGGCCACGGCTTCCAGGCATTGCTGGGGGCGGGCGATCAATTGGAAGTGGCTGCGGGCGAGGATCGGATCGCCGGGTTTGACGGTTTCCGAGGCCGGGTTTTGCAGCCAGCTGCGCACGGAGGCGGGTGCGTCGATCCCGTAACGCTTGAGAATCGCCAGGGCTTGTTGCGAGGTGCTCGGGTCGCCGACGGTAGGGCCGGAGGCAATCACCGTGGCCTGGTCGCCCGGCACGTCGGAGATGGCGTAGGTGTACACCGTTGCCGGCCATGCGGCCTTGGCCAACCGACCGCCTTTGATTGCCGAGAGGTGCTTGCGCACGCAGTTCATCTCGCCAATGGTCGCGCCGGATTTAAGCAACGCCTTGTTGATGGTTTGTTTGTCCGCCAGGGTGATGCCTTCGGCGGGCAGGGCCAGCAATGCAGAGCCGCCGCCAGAGAGCAGGAAGATCACGCGGTCTTCTTCGCCGAGGTTGCTGATCAACTCCAGCACGCGCTTGGCCACGGCCAGGCCGGCAGCATCGGGGACGGGGTGGGCGGCTTCAACCACTTCGATTTTTTTGCACGGTGCGCCATGGCCGTAGCGGGTGACCACCAGGCCAGTGACCTCGCCGTGCCAGCAGTTCTCGACGACGAGTGCCATGGCGGCGGCGGCTTTGCCGGCGCCGATCACGATCACGCGGCCGGTGCGGTCGGCGGGCAGAAAGGGTTCAAGGACTTGCCGGGGGTGGGCGGCGTCGATGGCTGTGGCAAACAGCTCGCGAAGCAGGTGTTGCGGATCGACCGACATAAGCGGGCTCCCGGGGATTTTTGTTATTAGAGGTGCAGCAATTTCAGATTTGGAATGCGATCAAGTGTGGGAGGGGGCTTGCCCCCCGATAGCGGTGTGTCAGACGTAGATGATTGGGCTGAAACACTGTCCTCAGGGGCAAGCCCCTCCCACATTCAAGGTGTTTCCACTGGCGGGTTACTTATCGCGAATCGAGAAATTCGCCATATGCTCCAGCCCCTTGATCAGCGCCGAGTGATCCCAGTTGCCGCCACCAATTGCCGTGCACGTACTGAACACCTGCTGGGTACCGGCAGTGTTCGGCAGGTTGATCCCCAACTCCTTGGCTCCGGCCAGGGCCAGGTTAAGGTCTTTCTGGTGCAGGTTGATGCGGAAGCCAGGATCGAAGGTGCCCTTGATCATGCGTTCGCCGTGCACTTCCAGAATCTTCGACGAGGCAAATCCACCCATCAGTGCTTCACGCACCTTGGCCGGGTCGGCGCCGTTTTTCGAGGCGAACAGCAGCGCTTCGGCCACCGCCTGGATGTTCAGCGCAACGATGATCTGATTGGCCACTTTGGCCGTCTGGCCATCGCCATTGCCGCCGACCAGCGTGATGTTCTTGCCCATGCTCTGGAACAGCGGCAGGGCACGTTCGAAGGTCTGGGGCTCGCCGCCGACCATGATGCTCAGGGTGCCGGCCTTGGCGCCGACCTCACCGCCGGACACCGGTGCATCGAGGTACTGTGCACCGGTCTCGTTGATTTTCGCTGCGAATGCCTTGGTGGCAGTGGGCGAGATCGAACTCATGTCGATCACAACCTTGTTCGGCGACAAGCCAGCGGCGACGCCGTCGGCGCGGAACAGCACGTCATCGACCTGCGGGGTGTCGGGCACCATGACGATGATGAATTCGGCTTCCTGGGTGACTTGCTGCGGATTGGCCAGGGCCACTGCGCCGGCGTTGATCAGCTCGGCCGGCGCCTTGCCGTGGTGCTCGGAAAGAAACAGTTGGTGACCTGCTTTCTGAAGGTTCGCGGCCATGGGTTGGCCCATGATGCCGGTGCCGATAAATCCGATTTTAGCCATGGTGAAATCCTCTTCTTATGTGGGAGGGGGCTTGCCCCCGATGGCGGTGTGTCAGGCAAAACATTGCTGACTGACCCGCCGCTATCGGGGGCAAGCCCCCTCCCACAGGGTTTTGTGTGGTGTCTGTCAGATGGCGTTATGGGTTTTAAGCCAACCCAGGCCCGCTTCGGTGGTGGTCAACGGCTTGTACTCACAGCCGACCCAACCCGAGTAGCCAATCCGATCCAGATGCTCGAACAGGAAGCGATAGTTGATCTCGCCCGTGCCCGGCTCATTGCGCCCAGGGTTGTCCGCCAGCTGGATGTGGTTGATCTCATCCAGGTGCGTGGCAATGGTCCGGGCAAGGTCGCCTTCCATGATTTGCATGTGGTAGATGTCGTACTGCAGGAACAGGTTGGCACTGCCCACCTGCTCGCGGATCGACAGGGCTTGCGCTGTGGTGTTCAGGTAGAAGCCGGGGATGTCGCGGGTATTGATCATCTCCATCACCAGCTTGATGCCCGCTGCTTGCAGCTTGTCAGCGGCGTACTTGAGGTTGGCGACGAAGGTTCTTTCCAGGATGTCGTCGTCAACGCCTTGTGGCCGAATGCCCGCCAGGCAGTTGATCTGGGTATTGCCCAGCACTTGGGCGTAAGCGATGGCCAGCTTGACCCCGGCGCGGAATTCCTCGACCCGGTCCGGGTGGCACGCCAGGCCGCGTTCGCCTTTGGCCCAGTCACCGGCTGGCAGGTTGAACAGCACCTGGGTCAGGCCGTTGGCGTCGAGGTGTGCCTTGATGTCAGCCGAGCTGAATTCATACGGGAACAGGTACTCGACACCTTCGAAACCGGCATCGGCGGCCGCTTTGAAACGGGCAAGGAAATCCTGTTCGGTAAACAGCATGGACAGGTTGGCGGCGAAACGCGGCATAAGGTTCTCCTTAATCGAGCAGGGAAATGGCAGTCGGTGCATCGTTGCCGACCAGGGCCAAGTCTTCGAATTCGTTGACGGCGTTGATCTCGGTGCCCATGGAAATATTGGTCACGCGCTCCAGAATGATTTCGACGATCACTGGCACCTTGAACTCTTCGATCATCTCCTGGGCCTTGCGCAGCGCCGGCTGGATCTGGCCTGGCTCGAATACACGCAGGGCCTTGCAACCCAGGCCTTCGGCGACGGCGACGTGGTCCACGCCATATCCATTGAGTTCCGGGGCGTTGAGGTTGTCGAAAGACAGCTGCACGCAGTAGTCCATTTCAAAGCCACGTTGTGCCTGACGGATCAAACCCAGGTAGGAATTGTTCACCACTACATGGATGTACGGCAGCTTGAACTGCGCGCCCACGGCCAGTTCTTCGATCATGAACTGGAAGTCATAGTCGCCGGACAACGCCACCACCTTGCGGCTCGGGTCGGCCTTGACCACGCCGAGTGCGGCGGGAATGGTCCAGCCCAGCGGGCCAGCCTGGCCGCAGTTGATCCAGTGGCGTGGCTTGTAGACGTGCAGGAACTGCGCGCCGGCAATCTGCGACAGGCCGATGGTGCTGACGTAGCAGGTGTCTTTGCCAAACACCTGGTTCATCTCTTCGTACACGCGCTGCGGCTTGACCGGCACGTTGTCGAAGTGAGTCTTGCGGTGCAGGGTGGCTTTGCGCTGCTGGCAGTCATGCAGCCAGGCACTGCGGTCCTTGAGCTTGCCGGCGGCTTTCCACTCGCGGGCCACTTCGATAAACATTGTCAGCGCCGCACCGGCGTCGGAAACGATACCCAGGTCCGGGGTGAAAACACGACCAATCTGGGTCGGCTCAATGTCGACGTGGATGAACTTGCGGCCCTCGGTGTAGACCTCTACCGAACCGGTATGGCGGTTGGCCCAGCGGTTGCCGATGCCCAGCACCACGTCCGACTTGAGCATGGTCGCGTTGCCATAACGGTGGGAGGTTTGCAGCCCGACCATACCCACCATCAGCGGGTGATCATCGGCGATGGTGCCCCAGCCCATCAGGGTTGGAATCACCGGGATACCGGTGAGTTCAGCGAATTCCACCAGCAACTCGCTGGCGTCGGCGTTGATCACGCCACCCCCGCTGACCAGCAACGGACGTTCGGCCGCGTCGAGCAGGGCCAGGGCTTTTTCGACCTGGATGCGTGTTGCCAGTGGTTTGGCCAGGGGCAGTGGCTGATAGGCGTCGATGTCGAATTCGATTTCGGCCATCTGCACGTCGAACGGCAGGTCGATCAGCACTGGGCCTGGTCGGCCGGAGCGCATTTCATAAAAGGCTTTCTGGAACGCGTAGGGCACCTGGCCGGGTTCCAGGACGGTGGTCGCCCACTTGGTCACCGGCTTGACGATGCTGGTGATGTCCACGGCCTGGAAGTCTTCCTTGTGCATCCGTGCACGAGGGGCTTGGCCGGTGATGCACAGGATCGGGATCGAGTCGGCCGAGGCGCTGTAGAGGCCGGTGACCATGTCGGTGCCCGCCGGGCCCGAGGTGCCGATACACACGCCGATATTCCCGGCCTTGGTGCGGGTGTAACCCTCGGCCATGTGCGAGGCGCCTTCAACGTGGCGAGCAAGGACGTGATCGATGCCACCCACCTTCTGCAAGGCTGAGTACAGCGGGTTGATCGCGGCGCCTGGGATGCCGAAGGCGGTGTCCACGCCTTCACGGCGCATGACGAGGACGGCGGCTTCGATTGCTCTCATTTTGCTCATGTTTTGGTGCCTCTTGCGTTTTGTAATTGTATACAAGTGGTTTCTGTTCAAAGTGTATTCACGGCGGGATGCGCAGGTCAATCCATTTTATTGATTGGTCTTTGCGTTCGTCGGAACGGCTTTTTTCGACGTATGGAGCCTTTGTGCGAAAATATTGTATACAAAAACAAATGTCATTGTGTTCTATTTGTTTGATCGAGCATCTGATCAAACAGACCTCCACCGCTTTCCCAATAACAAAAGAAGGACGGCACCATGAGCGCTTTAACCTTGAAGATTGCCACCCAACTGGCCACCCAGGCCCTCACCGCAGGCCGCACGATTTCAGCGGCACCGCTGACCATCGCGGTCCTCGACAGCGGCGGCCACTTGATCACCCTGCAGCGCGAAGATGGCGCCAGCCTGCTGCGCCCGCAAATCGCCATCGGCAAGGCCTGGGGGGCGATTGCGTTGGGCAAGGGCTCGCGCTTGCTGGCACTGGATGCGCAGCAACGACCGGCGTTTATTGCGGCGTTGAATAGCCTGGGGCAGGGCAGCGTCGTGCCGGCACCGGGAGGCGTGTTGATTCGGGATCAGGACGGGGCGGTACTGGGGGCAATCGGTATCAGCGGGGATACGTCGGATATTGATGAGCAGTGTGCGATCACGGCGATCGAGGGGGTGGGGTTGTGGGCGGATGCTGGGGTGTCAGCCTAATCGTCGGTGACTGTCAGGGCCCCATCGGGAGCAAGCCCCCTCGCACAATTTTGACCGCGTTCGCAGTTCACCATGTGGGAGGGGGCTTGCCCCCGATTGGCACCCACACCTCGGTGTATCAGTCGGGTTCACAACCCTTGAGCACCAACCGAATAATGGTCTGCGCCGCCGCTTCGTAATCCGCTTCATCGAGCTTGGCCTTGCCGGTCACTGCCGAAATCTGCCAGTCGAAATCCGCATAGGTCTGCGTCGCCGCCCATATGCTGAACATTAGGTGATTAGGGTCGATCGCCGCAATCAACCCACGATCCACCCAGCTCTGGATGCATTGGATATTGTGCTTGGCCTGGGCGTTGAGCTGTTCGACCTGATCGCTGCTCAGGTGCGGGGCGCCGTGCATGATTTCGCTGGCGAACACCTTGGAGGCAAACGGCAGGTCGCGGGAGATGCGGATTTTCGAGCGGATGTAGTTGCTCAACACTTCTTTGGGCTCGCCGTCCGGATTGAACGGCGTGGAAGCGGCCAGGATCGGCTCAATAATGCTTTCGAGCACCTCGCGGTAGAGGTTGTCCTTGGACTTGAAGTAGTAATAGACGTTGGGCTTGGGCAGGCCGGCCTTGGCGGCAATGTCGCTGGTTTTGGTCGCGGCGAAGCCCTTGTCGGCAAACTCCTCGCTTGCCGCCCGCAGGATTTTTTCTTTGTTGCGCTCGCGAATGGTGCTCATAAACCAGGAGTTTCCTTGCCAATACCGGCGGTTGCGCATGGTAGCACCGGCTATCCGCGGGCCTCAACAATGTGCCCGCAACGCCTTGCGCCGCGTTATGCTCGCGCCATCCCCCCTTACGGAAGTGCGATTCATGGCAGGAAGCAGCTTGTTGGTGTTGATCGATGACATCGCCGCGGTACTCGATGACGTTGCCTTGATGACAAAAATGGCCGCGAAGAAGACCTCCGGCGTGCTGGGTGACGACCTGGCGCTCAACGCCCAGCAGGTTTCCGGTGTGCGCGCCGAGCGTGAAATTCCCGTGGTGTGGGCGGTGGCCAAGGGCTCGTTCGTCAATAAACTGATCCTGGTGCCCACCGCACTGTTGATCAGCGCCTTTGCGCCGTGGGCGGTGACGCCGCTGTTGATGCTCGGCGGCGCCTACCTGTGTTTTGAAGGCTTCGAGAAAGTCGCGCACAAATTCCTTCACAGCAAAGCTGAAGACCAGGCCGAGCACGCGCAGTTGGCCGACGCCGTAGCGGACCCGGCGACCGACCTGGTGGCGTTCGAAAAAGACAAGATCAAAGGCGCGATCCGCACCGACTTCATCCTCTCCGCCGAAATCATCGCCATTACCCTCGGTATTGTGGCTGACGCGCAGTTGACCCAGCAGGTGATCGTGCTGTCGGGCATCGCCATTGTCATGACCATCGGCGTCTATGGGCTGGTGGCCGGTATCGTCAAGCTGGACGACTTGGGTCTGTGGCTCACCCAGAAGCCCGGTCAGGTAGCGCGCAGCATCGGTGGTGGGATCCTGAGTGCGGCGCCATACATGATGAAAAGCCTGTCGGTGATCGGCACGGCTGCGATGTTTATGGTCGGTGGCGGCATCCTCACCCACGGCGTACCGGTGGTGCATCACTGGATTGAATCGGTGAGTCAGAGCGCCGGCGCAATCGCTTGGTTGATGCCGACCTTGCTGAATGCGGTGGCGGGGATTATCGCTGGTGCGCTGGTATTGATGATGGTGTCGCTGGTTCGCAAGGTATGGCAGCGCACTAAACGTCAGGCGTGACGTTCGCAGTCACGCGTGTGTGTTCAGGGCGCTATAAGGGCGTTCGGTCTGATCGTGGTGCCGCTTATCTCGGACCGGGTTGCAGCCCTGGATAGCCTTCTTCCGTGAAGCGTACAAGCATGCTCGCTTCGGAGTTCCAAAGGTGCATCTTGCCGTTGTTCGGAGTTGAAGCGTTGTGCGCTGATGGACTCTTAAAGCCAGTGTCTATGCGGTCGTTGTTGGGCGTCGAAAAGGCATGTGGAGTGCTATCAATGTATTTAAGTACCCGAAGAGCATTGGCTGCGATGTTCGCGCGGTCGTAGGGCGTGAGTTTATGCAACTCATGCTGGGGAACGCCGCCGACTTTGAGGAAAAACGCTTGGAGTTGGGTTTTAGTGAGCACAGAAGGCTTGGTGCTAGTGCCGAAAACCGAAGCAAAAAGCGGATCCTCGTAGAAGTCGTGATGGCTACGATAGTCACCCTCGTCCCGGCCGGTATTTTGGGTCGGCGGCGCGTGCTTTACTTCGTTCTGATGTGTGGAGGTAGTTGTCAGAACCTTGTCCACGTTTGAGTGTGTTACTGAAGCGCTGGATAACAGCATCTGTGTCGGCCTTTAAAATAAAGCGTCTGATGGGATGTTCTTTGGTTGGGGGCGTCTGCTGCTTCAGGCGTTAACTGAACCTGAGAGGCACACTCTTAGTATTGAGTTTTTCCCCAGGGATAGTTCCCGGGCAAAGTGTGCGTGCTCTGTGGGAGGTTGCTTGAGTCTGTTGTGCGAAAAAAAAGGCCATCCAGATTGCCTGGATGGCCTTTTAATTAAGCTAGAGGTGATTACTCGGCAATCTGCAACTTGCGCGATTCCGTGTAGATATACCGCACCTTCTCATACTCGAACGGCGAGTTCATCTGACCATAACGGAAGCTGGTCTGATAACGCTTGTCCACCGCGCGCAGGGCCCAGATTTCCGGGTGGTTGGAGCTGACTTCCGAGACGTTCAGGAAGTTGATCTGCGATTCCGCGGTGTAGTCCACCAGCAAGCCGCCGGTGTCGCGCAAGTTCGATGGGCCGAAGATCGGCAGTACCAAATACGCCCCGCCGGGGACGCCGTAGAAGCCTAGGGTCTGGCCGAAGTCTTCGCTCTGGCGCGGTAGGCCCATGGCGGTGGCCGGGTCCCACAGGCCGGCGATGCCGACGGTGGTGTTGAGCAGCAGGCGGCCAGTGGTCTCCAGGGAGCGGTGCCCCTTGAGTTGGAGCAAGCTGTTCAACAGGTTGGGCACGTCGCCCAGGTTGTTGAAGAAGTTGCTCACGCCGGTGCGCAGGAAGCTCGGGGTCACGTATTTGTAGCCGTCGACCACGGGCAGGAACACCCATTGGTCGAAGCGGTAGTTGAAGTGGTACACGCGACGGTTCCACGATTCGAGCGGGTCATACACGTTGAGGGCGTTGACGGACGAGCGTTCAAACTCGCGCTGGTCCAGACCCGGGTTGAATTTAAGTTTGCTTAACGGCTCTTTGAAACCGTCGGAATCCACCACGACCGGCGCGTGAGCCTTGCTGTTGTCGGCATTGGCTACGCCCGCGCACATCAGGGCGGCGAGCAGCAGAAGATATTTAGCCACGGAAGAACTCCAGCATGGCGTCGGCGTTGACGCGGTAATTGAGGTTGCCGCAGTGGCCGCCCAGTGGGTAGACGGTCAAGCGATCGCCGAAGGTTTTACGCAGGAAACCAAGGTCGCCCGGGCCGAGGATTACGTCGTCGGCGTTGTGCATGACGGCGATTTTCGGGCTGGCGTGCAGGTAGTCCTTGAGGGCGTACAGGCTGACCTGGTCAACCAGTTGCAACAGGCTGCCGCCATCGGAACGGGCGCGCCACATCGGGATTACCTGTTCGGTGAGGTAGCAGTCGAAATCGCATTGCAGCGCACGCTTGAGGAACGGCGTGAGGCTGGTGCCTTCGGTGATCGGGTACTTCGGCGGGATGATCAGGCCGCGGCGGTTGATCAGGTCCGAGGTAAAGGCAATGTCGGCCGCCGAGAAGCGGAACGACGTGCCAATCAGCATGGCCATCTGTTCGTTGGTCAAGTGCTGCTTGGATTGCTGGAAGTCGTAGAGCAGGGCGTCGTTGAGGTCGATATAGCCCTTTTGCTGGAAGTAGCGAGTCAGCTTGTTCAGCACCAGTTCATAGAACGTGGTGGTGTTGTTGATGCCCTTGACCTCGGTCTGTACCAGCTTGTCGAGGTTAGTGATCGAGGTATAGAGGTTGACCGGCGGGTTGAGCAGCAGCACTTTCTTGAAGTTGAAGCTGCGGCGGGTCTCGTCCAGTTTGCTGACGAACGCCGCATCCAGCGCACCGAGGCTGTAGCCGGTGAGGTAGAAGTCGGTCACTGGCAGCGAGGCGTTTTGCGCACGCACGGCTTGCATCACGCGGTACATGTCTTCGGCGTCTTCCTGGGTGATCCCAGGTGTGGCGAAGCGCGAGGCGGCACTGATGAAGTCAAAGCTGGTAGGCGACGACAGTTGCACTACGTGATAGCCGGCTTGGTAATACAGTTTTTTCAGGTATTCGTTGATGCTGCTATCGAACCGCGCACCGGTGCCCGCGATCAGGAAGATCAGCGGCGCGGCGCGGTCTTGCTTGGCGATGCGGTAGGTGAGCTTCTTCACCGCCCAGAAGTTGTCCGGCAGGCTGAACTCGCGCTCTGGGCGCATGTTCAGGGTGTAGTCGGACTGGTTGATTTCGCTATCACTCGGCAATGTGGGCCGAAGGTCAGGCGGAGTGGTGGCGATGGTCGCTTCGAACGGGTTGGTCAAAGGGTAGCCATAGCTGGCTTGGTCGATATCGACCGCCAGTGCTGACGCACTCAAAAAAAGGCTGCCCAGTAAGGCAGCACAGCGCAAGGAACGGAGCATGACTTAATCCCTAAGAGGAAACGTGCTTAATGAAGTTCGCAGGCTATGACCACCGCGTTGCCACCGAAGTGCCAGCTCTCGGCACGAAAAGTCGGAAAATAACGTCGGAATCGGGGTAATAGTAGCGAGACGATACACTTTGCCATGCATTAGTGAACACTAATTGTGTGTATGCAGCTTGCTAACGACCGCTGGCGCATTAAGCTGAGCGCCGTTTTTGCCTATCGGAGTGCTCCATGTCCCGCCGCTTGCCCTTGATTCTGCTGCTTATTGCCCTGCCGTTATGGCTGGCTGCCAGTTATGGCGCACGTTACGGCTTTATGGAAGATGGCCAGTGGGTCGGCATCTGTGCCGACGAGGCCAGCCGCTGGGAATGCCAGGTGCGTTCGAACCTGGGCTTGATGATTCACTTTAAGGTGCTGGGCTGGGCCGCACTGGTGACCTCGGTGCTGGCGTTTTTCGTGCCGGGTCGCGTGGGCTGGGGATTGGCAGTGCTGGGGCTGGTGTTCGGGTTCCCGGCCCTGGCGCTGTACAACACCACGTTTGCGGTGTTTGCGGTGGTGATTGCGGGGTTGCGGTTGGTCAGACAGCCGCGGGGCGCCTGATAAGG
This sequence comes from Pseudomonas sp. W22_MBD1_FP4, assembly GCF_052113765.1. Classification (NCBI taxonomy): domain Bacteria; kingdom Pseudomonadati; phylum Pseudomonadota; class Gammaproteobacteria; order Pseudomonadales; family Pseudomonadaceae; genus Pseudomonas; species Pseudomonas sp. W22_MBD1_FP4. The sequence continues at coordinate 193,904 of NZ_JBGQOI010000007.1, forward strand.
CCAATCGAGGGCAAACCCCCTCCCACCTTTGGAATGCGTTCTCATGTGGGAGGGGGCTTGCCCCCGATAGCGGTCTTAAGCCTTACGCATCCGCAAGCACCGCCACAAAGCCACAACCATCAACCCACTGACCACCGCCCAACCCCACGCCTGCTGGTTCAGCAAGCCTTCACGGTATAGTTGCGGCGCAATGCCGGCACCGATGATAAAGGTCAAGAGTGCAATCTCCCGGCGTGGCCCGGTCACCGGACGAACCAGATACACCAACGCCGGCAGTAGCAGCGCCGCACTCGGGAAACTGCGGTAGCGTGGGTCAAACACCAGTGCCAGCATCATCACCGCACCGGCAAAGCCGGCGATTGCCACCAGCCAGCCCGCACGCTGTTCCAGCCAATTGAAGGCCCGCTCGCGCCAACCTTCCCGAGTGCTCAATGCCAGTGCTGCATGAGCCAATACCAGCAAGTTGAGCGTCATCAACAACGCCGCCCACACCCACTCATCATTAAATCGCGCAGTCACGCGGGTCAGTTCGGCCCAGGTTCCGATAGAGCAGGCCGCCACTGCGCCGAGCAGCGGCAGGGCCATGGCGGCGCGACTGCTGCGAACGCGACCACCGAGCACCAACGTCCCGAGCAGGATGACACCACCCACCCCCAACCACAGCGGCCAGTACGGCACGTTAGTCACCGGCCCGGCGAGGATGCCCTTTTCCTGGCGATCAGCATCGAACAAGCCCCAGTAGCCGCCTACCGCACCTTCGCTGGCACGTTTCCACGGCTGGTCAAACGCTTCGATCAGGTTGTAGCGCCAGCCATTGGCTTCGGCCATCGCCACAAAACCACGCATGAACTTGGCTTCATTGACTCGGCTCGGCACGGCTGTTTCACGCTGGCGACCCTCGCTGGGCCAGCCGGTTTCGCCGATCAGCACGTCCTTGGGCGCGAACTTGTTGCCGAAGGTCTGGCGCACATCGCCCACGTGCTTGAGGGCCTGGTCGATGCTCGAAGGATCATCTTCCCAATAGGGCAGTAGGTGAATGGTCAGGAAATCCACCGCCGGGGCGATTTCCGGGTGTTGCAGCCAGAACTCCCAGACATCGGCGTAAGTGACCGGTTGTTTGATCTGGCTTTTGACTGTCTGGATCAGTTTCACCAACTGCGCGGCGGTGACTTCCTTGCGCAACAGCGCTTCGTTGCCGACGATTACCGAGGTCACCACGTCCGGGTTGGCGTTTGCCGCTGCGATCAACTCGTCGATTTCTTTTTCGGTGGCCACCGGATCACTGCTGACCCAAGCGCCGGCCATCACCTTGAGGCCATGTTTGCGCGCCATGCCTGGCAGGGCTTCCAGGCCGGTCATGGAGTAAGTGCGGATGCATTCGAATCGGGTGGCCAGTAGGGCCAGGTCGGCGTCCATCCGCTCGGGGCGTAGTTTGAACGGCTGGTCGAACGGGGATTGGTCTTTGTCGAACGGCGTGTAGGACGCGCATTGCAGTTTATGGCTGGCACTGGCGACATCCGGCAACACCACCGGACGGCCGAGGCCATACCAATAGCCGACCAGGGCCAGCAGGCCGAGGATCAGGGCGAAGAAATAGGGCAGGGCAGGGAAGCGGGCGGTCGCGGGCATGGTCGGCTTATCTGGGGGAGCAAAGGCGCGCATCTTACCCGGATTTGCCCTCTCCCAGTGGGGCTGCATAATTTTGACATGCAAAGTTCGGGCGGAATATTGACGCCATGTTCCAGGAAACGTCCTGCTGGCGATGTGATGTCGTTTCTTGCTTGCATAAGGTCGCTGACAGAGCAGGTCGACGGCTTCTGCGGGTTGATGATCAGGGTGTCAGTACTCAACTGATGTCGCGGCCACCGGATCGATGCGCGTGAACGGGGCGCGGTGCACTACATAACAACAGGTTGACGTCGCTCGGCATCCGTCGAGCGCAGCACTTTCGGGGAAGTACGATGAAGATGCGACGACTCTTGGGCGCAGCTGCCACTCTGGTAGTTGCGATGAGCTCCACACTGGCCAGCGCCGACAGCAAAACCCTGAGCATCGGCTACGTTGATGGTTGGTCGGACAGTGTTGCCACCACCCACGTGGCGGCAGAAGTGATCAAACAGAAGCTCGGTTATGACGTGAAACTGCAGGCGGTTGCCACCGGCATCATGTGGCAGGGCGTGGCGACCGGCAAACTCGATGCCATGCTTTCCGCCTGGCTGCCCGTGACTCACGGTGAATACTGGACCAAGAACAAGGACAAGGTGGTCGATTACGGCCCCAACTTCAAGGATGCGAAAATCGGCCTGATCGTGCCGGAGTACGTCAAGGCCAAGTCCATCGAAGACCTCAAGACCGACACCACCTTCAAGAACAAAATCGTTGGTATCGACGCCGGTTCAGGCGTGATGCTCAAGACCGACGAAGCGATCAAGGCCTACGGTCTGGACTACAAACTGCAGGCCAGCTCGGGCGCAGCAATGATCGCCGAACTGACCCGTGCCGAAGACAAACAGGAATCCATTGCGGTCACCGGTTGGGTGCCACACTGGATGTTCGCCAAGTGGAAACTGCGTTTCCTGGAAGATCCAAAAGGGATTTATGGTGCTGCTGAAACCGTCAACAGCATCGGTAGCAAGGGCCTGGAGAAGAAAGCGCCGGAAGTCGCGGCCTTCCTGAAGAAATTCCAGTGGGCCTCCAAGGACGAAATCGGCGAAGTCATGTTGGCTATCCAAGAAGGTGCCAAGCCTGATGCAGCGGCCAAGGACTGGGTCGCCAAGCACCCTGAGCGTGTAGCCGAGTGGACCGGTAAATAACCCCCCCCATGCCTTGATACAACCCCAGTGGGAGGGGGCTTGCTCCCGATTGCGGTGTGTCAGTCGTCAATGTTCTGACTGGCTCACCGCGATCGGGAGCGAGCCCTCTCCCACATTATTTTCGTCATCCGCAAATGTTTCTTTGCCCTCCCAATCCCTCGCTACACTTCCTCTAATACTAAGGTCGTCTGGAACCTGTTCCGCAGCCGCATACAGTGGCTATGTTCCAATAATAAAAAAGCTGTGCTGCGAGGATAAAAACAATGAACGACAGCATTTACCTCTCGATTCAAAACAGCCCTCGTTTCAAGGAGCTGGTGAGAAAAAGGGAAAGGTTCGCCTGGATTCTCTCGGCGATCATGCTAGGGCTTTACTCCGGATTCATCCTGTTGATCGCCTACGGGCCACAAGTGCTAGGGGCCAAACTGAGCCCTGGTTCATCTATTACGTGGGGTATCCCTATTGGGGTCGGGCTGATTGTCTCGGCCTTTGTCCTCACCGGCATCTACGTACGACGCGCCAACGGCGAATTCGACGACCTGAACAATGCGATTCTCAAGGAGGCTGCGCAATGATCCGTCGTCTATTGGCTGTATTCGGCGCTTCGGTCTTCGCGCCCGCTGTGTGGGCGGCGGATGCATTGACCGGTGAAGTGCACAAACAACCGCTGAATATCGCAGCGATCCTTATGTTCGTGGCCTTTGTCGGCGCGACGTTGTGCATCACCTACTGGGCGTCCAAGCGCAACAACTCGGCGGCCGACTATTACGCGGCCGGCGGCAAGATCACCGGTTTCCAGAATGGCCTGGCGATTGCCGGCGACTATATGTCGGCCGCGTCCTTCCTGGGTATTTCCGCGCTGGTGTTCACCTCTGGCTACGATGGCCTGATCTACTCGATCGGCTTCCTGGTGGGCTGGCCGATCATTCTGTTCCTGATCGCCGAGCGCCTGCGTAACCTGGGCAAGTACACCTTTGCTGACGTAGCGTCCTACCGCCTCGGCCAAACCCAGATCCGCAGCCTGTCGGCCTGTGGCTCCCTGGTGGTGGTGGCGTTTTACCTGATCGCTCAGATGGTGGGTGCGGGCAAGCTGATCCAACTGCTGTTCGGTCTGGACTACCACGTCGCGGTGATCCTGGTCGGTATCCTGATGTGCATGTACGTGCTGTTTGGCGGCATGTTGGCGACGACTTGGGTACAGATCATCAAGGCAGTGCTGCTGCTGTCCGGTGCCTCGTTCATGGCGCTGATGGTGATGAAGCACGTCAACTTCGACTTCAACATGCTGTTCTCCGAGGCAATCAAGGTTCACCCTAAAGGTGAAGCGATCATGAGCCCCGGCGGCCTGGTGAAGGACCCGATCTCCGCGTTCTCCCTTGGCTTGGCACTGATGTTCGGTACCGCCGGCCTGCCGCACATCCTGATGCGCTTCTTCACCGTAAGCGACGCCAAGGAAGCGCGTAAGAGCGTGCTGTATGCCACTGGCTTCATCGGCTACTTCTATATCCTGACCTTTATCATCGGCTTCGGCGCGATCCTGCTGGTCAGCACCAACCCGGCGTTCAAGGATGCTGCAGGCGCTCTGTTGGGCGGTAACAACATGGCGGCGGTGCACCTGGCTAACGCGGTGGGCGGCAGTATCTTCCTGGGCTTTATCTCGGCCGTGGCCTTCGCCACCATCCTCGCGGTAGTGGCCGGCTTGACCCTGGCCGGTGCTTCGGCGGTTTCCCATGACCTGTACGCCAGCGTGATCAAGAAAGGCAAGGCCAACGAAAAGGATGAGATTCGCGTGTCGAAGATCACCACCATCGCCCTCGCAGTGTTGGCGATCGGCCTGGGCATCCTGTTCGAAAGCCAGAACATTGCGTTCATGGTCGGCCTGGCGTTCTCGATTGCGGCCAGCTGTAACTTCCCGGTGTTGCTGCTTTCCATGTACTGGAAAAACCTCACCACCCGTGGCGCCATGATCGGTGGCTGGTTGGGCTTGATCAGCGCCGTTGGCCTGATGGTGCTGGGTCCGACCATCTGGGTCTCGATCCTGCATCATGAAAAAGCCATCTTCCCGTACGAATACCCCGCGCTGTTCTCGATGATCATCGCGTTTGTGGGTATCTGGTTCTTCTCCATCACCGACAAGTCGGCGGCGGCAGAGAAAGAGCGTGCGCTGTACTTCCCGCAGTTTGTGCGTTCGCAGACTGGTCTGGGGGCGAGTGGGGCGGTTAACCACTAAGGTTGAAGCTGGATAAGGAAATGCCCCGGTCGAAAGGCCGGGGCATTTTTTTGTCTGGAGGTTATGAGGTGCTTGTGCCAATGCCATCGGGGCAAGCCTCCTCCTGCAGTTAACCGAGTGCATCATTTGGAATGCACTTCAATGTGGGAGGTGGCTTGCCCCTGATGGTGGTAGATCAGTCGACACAAATAAAAACGGCCTCCACTGAGGGAGGCCGTTTTCGGTGCTGCTAAAAGGTGCTTACTTGCGATCTTCCAGCTTGGAGATGTCACGCGACTCGTAGCCGGTGTACAGCTGGCGCGGACGGCCAATCTTGTACGGGCTGGAGAGCATTTCTTTCCAGTGGGAGATCCAGCCCACGGTGCGGGCCAGGGCGAAGATTACGGTGAACATGCTGGTTGGAATGCCGATCGCCTTGAGGATGATCCCCGAGTAGAAGTCAACGTTCGGGTACAGCGAGCGTTCGATGAAGTATGGGTCGGTCAGGGCGATCTCTTCCAGGCGCATGGCCAGTTCGAGTTGCGGATCGTTCTTGATGCCCAGTTCCTTCAATACTTCGTCGCAGGTCTGCTTCATCACGGTGGCGCGCGGGTCGCGGTTCTTGTAGACCCGGTGACCGAAGCCCATCAACTTGAACGGATCGTTCTTGTCTTTGGCCTTGGCGATGAACTTGTCGATGTTGGACACATCGCCGATTTCATCGAGCATGGTCAATACGGCTTCGTTCGCACCGCCGTGGGCAGGGCCCCACAGTGCGGCGATACCGGCGGCGATACAGGCGAACGGGTTGGCACCCGAAGAGCCTGCCAGGCGTACGGTGGACGTCGAGGCGTTTTGCTCGTGGTCGGCGTGGAGGATGAAGATCCGGTCCATGGCCTTGGCGAGTACCGGGCTGATCGGTTTGATCTCGCACGGGGTGTTGAACATCATGTGCAGGAAGTTTTCCGCGTACGTCAGGTCGTTGCGCGGGTACATCATGGGTTGACCCATCGAGTACTTGTAAACCATTGCGGCCAGAGTCGGCATCTTGGCAACCAGGCGGATCGCGGAGATTTCGCGATGCTGCGGGTTATTGATGTCGAGGGAGTCATGATAGAAGGCTGACAGAGCGCCAACCACACCGCACATGACGGCCATCGGATGGGCGTCGCGACGGAAGCCGTTGAAGAAGGTCTTCAACTGCTCGTGAACCATGGTGTGGTTCTTTACAGTGCTGACGAACTGGGCTTTTTGCTCGGCTGTTGGCAGTTCGCCATTTAGCAGCAGGTAGCAGGTTTCCAGGTAGTCCGACTTTTCAGCCAGTTGCTCGATCGGGTAGCCCCGATGCAGCAGAATGCCATTGTCGCCGTCGATATAGGTGATCTTCGACTCGCAAGAGGCGGTCGACATGAAGCCTGGGTCGAAAGTGAAACGGCCCGTGGCCGTCAGGCCCCGTACGTCGATAACATCGGGACCAACGGTGCCGGTTAAAATGGGCAGCTCGACGGGGGCTGCGCCCTCGATGATCAACTGCGCTTTTTTGTCAGCCATGTGGCCTCCTATTTATGCTTCAAATCATCAGACAGACCCCCCACGCAGGGCCCGCACCACTATAGTGAGATAAATTCAGATGTCAATTTGCCTAAAGTCTTGCTCCAGAAGGCTTTAACCGTACTTTTTCCTCGAAATTGACTGCCGTTTACGCCTTTTATCTCGCCAGCGCAATCCGCTATTAGGGTGAGGAGCGCGCGTTGTCATTAGTAACCTAACTGTCTATACTCGGCCACCGACCGCCAAGGGCTTTTGGGCTTGCTTTCATTGGGGGTCGCACTCCCTGGGTGGTGCTTACCTGACCAGTGCACTCCCCAACAACTTTGCCCTGATTGTTAGGGGCTCTTCAGTGTGAAAAAAAGCCGTGAATAGCCAACGACCTGTAAACCTAGACCTAAGGACCATCAAACTCCCCATCACCGGCGTTACGTCGTTCCTGCACCGTGTTTCCGGCATCATCCTGTTCCTGGGCTTGGGCATCATGCTTTATGCATTGAGCAAATCCCTGGGTTCCGAGGAAGGTTACGCCGAGGTGAAGGCATGCTTGACCAGCCCGCTGGCCAAGTTCGTAGCATGGGGCCTCCTGTCCGCTCTGCTTTATCACCTGGTAGCCGGTGTGCGCCACTTGATCATGGATGCGGGTATCGGTGAGACGCTGGAAGGCGGCCGCCTGGGCTCGAAAATCATCATCGCCATTTCCGTGGTGCTGATCGTTCTGGCAGGAGTTTGGATATGGTAACCAGCGTTACGAACCTTTCGCGTTCAGGCCTCTATGACTGGATGGCACAACGTGTGTCTGCGGTCGTTCTCGCGGCTTATTTCATTTTCCTGATCGGATACCTCGTCGCAAATCCGGGCATCGGCTATGAGCAATGGCACGGCCTGTTTTCCCACAATGCGATGCGAATCTTCAGCCTGCTGGCCCTTGTAGCCCTGGGCGCTCACGCCTGGGTTGGCATGTGGACCATTGCGACTGACTACTTGACGCCTATGGCGCTGGGCAAGTCCGCAACCGCAGTCCGTTTCCTCTTCCAGGCAGTATGCGGCATTGCGATGTTCGCTTACTTCGTCTGGGGTGTGCAGATTCTTTGGGGTATCTGATTCATGGCTAACATTCCAACTATTTCCTTCGACGCCATCATTATTGGTGGCGGCGGTGCTGGCATGCGCGCAGCGCTGCAGCTGGCCCAGGGTGGTCACAAGACTGCCGTGATCACCAAGGTGTTCCCGACCCGCTCCCACACCGTATCGGCCCAGGGTGGCATCACCTGCGCCATCGCTTCCGCCGATCCGAACGATGACTGGCGCTGGCACATGTACGATACCGTCAAGGGTTCCGACTACATCGGTGACCAGGACGCTATCGAATACATGTGTCAGGAAGGTCCGGCTGCGGTGTTCGAGCTGGACCACATGGGCCTGCCGTTTTCCCGTACCGAGCAAGGTCGTATCTACCAGCGTCCATTCGGCGGTCAGTCGAAGGATTACGGTAAAGGTGGCCAAGCTGCCCGTACTTGCGCTGCGTCCGACCGTACCGGTCATGCGCTGCTGCACACCCTTTATCAGGGCAACCTGAAAGCTGGCACCACGTTCCTGAACGAGTACTACGCGGTTGATCTGGTGAAGAACGCCGACGGTGCATTTGTTGGTGTTATCGCCATCTGCATCGAGACCGGTGAAACCACCTACATCCGTGCCAAGGCTACTGTTCTGGCAACTGGCGGTGCAGGCCGTATCTACGCGTCGACCACTAATGCCCTGATCAACACCGGTGACGGCGTTGGCATGGCACTGCGTGCTGGCGTGCCGGTGCAAGACATCGAAATGTGGCAGTTCCACCCGACCGGCATCGCCGGCGCCGGTGTACTGGTGACTGAAGGTTGCCGTGGTGAAGGTGGTTACCTGATCAACAAGCACGGCGAGCGTTTCATGGAGCGTTATGCTCCGAACGCGAAAGACCTCGCGGGTCGTGACGTTGTAGCTCGCTCCATGGTTAAAGAGATCATCGCCGGTAACGGCTGTGGCCCGAATGGCGACCACGTTCTGCTGAAGCTCGATCACCTGGGGGAAGAAGTACTGCACAGCCGCCTGCCGGGTATCTGTGAACTGTCCAAGACCTTTGCCCACGTTGACCCAGTGGTTGCTCCGGTTCCGGTTGTTCCAACCTGCCACTACATGATGGGCGGTGTTCCGACCAACATTCATGGCCAGGCGATCACCCAGAACGCCGACGGCGTTGACGAGATCATCCACGGTCTGTTCGCAGTAGGCGAAGTGGCTTGCGTATCGGTACACGGTGCCAACCGTCTGGGCGGCAACTCGCTGCTCGACTTGGTGGTATTCGGTCGCGCGGCCGGCCTGCACCTGGAAAAAGCGCTGACCGACGGCATCGAATACGATGACGCTACCGACGCTAACATCGAGGCTGCCTTGGCCCGCCTGAACGCTCTGAACGAGCGCACTGATGGCGAAGACGTGGCAACTCTGCGTCGTGAGCTGCAAAGCTGCATGCAGAACTACTTCGGCGTATTCCGTACCGGCGAATACATGCAGAAGGGTATTGCCCAGCTGGCCGATCTGCGCAAGCGCATCGCCAACGTCAAGATCAACGATAAGAGCCAGGCGTTCAACACCGCTCGTATCGAAGCCCTTGAACTGCAAAACCTGCTGGAAGTGGCTGAAGCGACTGCGATCGCCGCCGAGGTTCGTAAAGAATCCCGTGGTGCTCACGCTCGTGAAGACTTTGAAGACCGCGATGACGAAAACTGGTTGTGCCACACCCTGTACTTCCCGGGTGACAAGCGCGTAACCAAGCGTGCCGTGAACTTCTCGCCGAAGACGGTTCCGACGTTTGAACCGAAGATTCGGACTTACTAAGGGTGGCTGCCATGTTGAAAGTCAGTGTTTATCGCTACAACCCTGATCAGGACGCTGCGCCGTTCATGCAGGAGTTCCAGGTCGATACCGGTGGTAAAGACCTGATGGTGCTGGATGTATTGGCACTGATCAAAGAGCAGGACGAGGGTTTCTCCTATCGTCGCTCTTGCCGTGAAGGTGTTTGCGGTTCCGACGGCATGAACATCAACGGCAAAAACGGCCTGGCGTGCATCACGCCGCTGTCCGCCGTTGTTAAAGGCAACAAGCTGATCGTTCGTCCTCTACCAGGTTTGCCGGTTATCCGTGACCTAGTCGTCGATATGAGCATCTTCTACAAGCAATACGAGAAAGTTAAGCCGTTCCTGCAGAACGACACGCCGGCTCCGGCCATCGAGCGTCTGCAGTCCCCTGAAGAGCGTGAAAAGCTCGACGGTCTGTACGAGTGCATCCTGTGCGCCTGCTGCTCGACCTCGTGCCCGTCCTTCTGGTGGAACCCGGACAAGTTCCTGGGGCCAGCTGCCCTGCTGCAAGCGTACCGCTTCCTGGCAGACAGCCGTGACACCAAGACATCCGAGCGTCTGGCTTCGCTGGATGACCCGTTCAGCGTATTCCGCTGCCGCGGGATCATGAACTGCGTCAACGTATGTCCCAAAGGCCTGAACCCGACTAAGGCCATTGGTCACATCCGTAACATGCTGCTCCAAAGCGGCGTGTAACTGACGTTGTAACAAAGCAGGACCGTTGTGCCCGTAAATGCTGCGGCGCAGGCTTCAACCGGCGCCGTAGTTTTAACTTGAGCAGCGACTTACAAAGCCGCGGCTCTTATTTTGAAGAAATGAGACAAGCAGGGGCATTCGGGTTGGTACCCGAACTATCAGCGTGATCCTAAGTGGCTTGTTTTGGTCGCTGCACTTGGCCTTTTGCAAGCAAACTCGGTGTTTCCGCCGGTGGTGTCCCCAAATCGAGGGTGACCAAGCATGCAAGAAAGCGTGATGCAGCGCATGTGGAACAGCGGCTATCTTTCAGGTGGTAACGCTGCCTATGTGGAAGAGCTTTATGAGCTCTACCTGCACGACCCTAACGCTGTGCCAGAAGAATGGCGCACCAAATTTCAGACGTTGTCTTCAGACGGCAACGCTGCCACCGATGTATCGCACGCAACGATTCGCGATCAGTTTGTGCTGCTGGCAAAGAACCAGCGCCGCGCCCAACCGGTTTCCGCCGGTAGCGTGAGCAGTGAGCATGAGAAGAAGCAAGTTGAAGTACTGCGACTGATCCAGGCCTACCGGATGCGTGGCCACCAGGCGGCCCAGCTTGACCCGCTGGGGCTCTGGCAGCGTCCTGCACCTGCTGACCTGTCGATCAATCATTACGGCTTGACCAATGCCGATCTTGATACGACCTTCCGTGCCGGCGACCTGTTCATCGGCAAAGAGGAAGCGAGCCTACGCGAAATTCACGAAGCGTTGCAGCAGACATATTGCCGCACCATCGGCGCTGAGTTCACGCACATCACCGATTCCGAGCAACGCCACTGGTTCCAGCATCGCCTGGAAGGTGTGCGTGGCCGTCCGGTGCTGTCCGCCGACGTTCGCAGCCACCTGCTTGAGCGCGTGACCGCAGCTGAAGGTTTGGAAAAATACCTGGGCACCAAATACCCAGGCACCAAGCGTTTTGGCCTGGAGGGCGGCGAAAGCCTGATCCCGATGCTCGACGAGCTGATCCAGCGTTCCGGTTCCTACGGTACCAAGGAAATCGTGATCGGCATGGCTCACCGTGGTCGCCTGAACGTGTTGGTCAACACCTTCGGCAAGAACCCGCGTGAACTGTTCGACGAGTTCGAAGGCAAGAAGAAGGTCGAGCTGGGTTCCGGTGACGTTAAATATCACCAGGGCTTCTCGTCCAACGTCATGACCACAGGCGGCGAAGTTCACCTGGCCATGGCCTTCAACCCATCCCACCTGGAAATCGTTTCTCCAGTGGTCGAGGGTTCGGTCCGTGCTCGTCAGGATCGTCGTAACGACACCACCGGTGAAAAGGTTCTGCCGATTTCCATCCACGGTGACGCGGCATTCGCCGGTCAGGGCGTGGTACTGGAAACGTTCCAGATGTCGCAGACTCGCGGCTTCAAGACTGGCGGTACCGTTCACATCGTCATCAACAACCAGGTTGGCTTCACCATCAGCAACCCACTGGATGCGCGCTCCACCGAGTACGCCACCGACGTTGCCAAGATGATTCAGGCGCCGATCCTCCATGTGAATGGTGATGATCCGGAAGCTGTGCTGTTCGTGACCCAACTGGCCGTCGACTATCGCATGCAGTTCAAGCGTGACGTGGTGATCGACCTGGTTTGCTACCGCCGTCGCGGTCACAACGAAGCTGACGAACCAAGCGGCACCCAGCCGTTGATGTACCAGCAGATCACCAAGCAGCGCACCACACGTGAGCTGTATGCCGAAAGCCTGACGAAGGCCGGTATTGTTGATGATGCGCGTGTTCAGGCGAAGATCGATGAATACCGCAACGCGCTGGACAATGGTCTGCACGTAGTAAAAAGCCTGGTCAAAGAGCCGAACAAAGAGCTGTTCGTTGACTGGCGTCCGTACTTGGGTCACACCTGGACGGCGCGTCACGACACCTCGTTCGATCTGAAGACCCTGCAGGAACTGTCCGCCAAGCTGCTGGAGATCCCGGATGGCTTCGTGGTGCAGCGCCAGGTTGCGAAGATCTACGAAGACCGTCAGAAGATGCAAGCCGGCGGCCTGCCGATCAACTGGGGCTATGCCGAAACCATGGCGTACGCGACCCTGGCGTTTGAAGGTCACCCGATCCGCATGACCGGCCAGGACATCGGCCGTGGTACGTTCTCGCACCGTCACGCGGTATTGCACAACCAGAAAGACGCGGGCACCTACATCCCGTTGCAGAACCTGTACGAAGGCCAGCCGCGTTTCGACCTGTACGATTCGTTCCTGTCCGAAGAAGCCGTACTGGCGTTCGAATACGGTTACTCGACGACCACGCCGCAGGCGCTGGTGATCTGGGAAGCCCAGTTCGGCGACTTCGCCAACGGTGCCCAGGTGGTTATCGACCAGTTCATCACCAGCGGCGAGCACAAGTGGGGCCGTCTGTGCGGTCTGACCATGCTGCTGCCACACGGTTATGAAGGTCAGGGTCCGGAGCACTCCTCGGCCCGTCTGGAGCGTTACCTGCAGCTGTGCGCCGAGCACAACATCCAGGTGTGCGTGCCGACTACTCCGGCGCAGATCTACCACTTGCTGCGTCGTCAGGTGATCCGTCCGCTGCGCAAGCCGCTGGTAGTGCTGACCCCGAAATCGCTGCTGCGTCACAAATTGGCCATCTCTACCCTGGAAGATCTGGCGGATGGTTCGTTCCAGACCGTGATTCCAGAGATCGATACGCTGGACGCGGCCAAGGTCACTCGCCTGATCCTGTGCAGCGGCAAGGTCTACTACGACCTGCTGGAAAAACGTCGTGCCGAGGGCCGCGAAGACATCGCCATCGTACGTATCGAACAGCTTTACCCGTTCCCGGAAGATGACCTCATGGAGATCATCGCGCCTTACACCAACCTCACTAATGTTGTGTGGTGTCAGGAAGAACCGATGAACCAAGGCGCTTGGTACAGCAGCCAGCATCACCTGCGTCGCAGTATCGGCAACCACAACAAGGCCTTGGGCCTGGAGTACGCCGGTCGTGATGCTTCTGCTGCACCTGCTTGTGGTTATGCGTCGATGCACGCCGAGCAGCAGGAAAAACTGCTGCAAGATGCTTTCACTGTTTAACGCCTTCGCGCTGACTGAAACCGAATTTTAAGGACCCACAGATAATGGCTATCGAAATCAAAGCCCCGTCATTCCCGGAATCGGTTGCCGATGGCACCGTTGCCACTTGGCACAAGAAACCAGGCGACGCTGTAAAGCGTGACGACCTGATCGTCGACATCGAGACCGACAAAGTCGTTCTGGAAGTGTTGGCCGAAGCTGACGGCGTACTGGGCGCAATCGTTGCCGAAGAGGGCGCTACCGTTCTGTCGAACCAGGTACTGGGCTCGATCGAAGAAGGCAGCGCTGCCGCTGCTCCTGCTGCCGCTGCTGCCGCTGCTGTACCGGCCGCTGCCTCGGCACCTGCTGCCGCTCCGGCTGCGGGTGGTGAAGATCCAATCGCTGCACCGGCTGCGCGTCAGCTGGCTGAAGAAAACGGTATCAACCTGGCTTCCATCAAAGGCACCGGTAAAGACGGCCGTGTGACCAAGGAAGATGTGGTTGCTGCTGTTGAAGCCAAGAAAAACGCTCCTGCTGCTGCGCCTGCCAAGGCTGCTGCCCCGGCTGCCGCTGCTCCTGTGTTCGCTGCTGGCGACCGCACCGAGAAGCGTGTGCCGATGACCCGCGTTCGTGCCACCGTGGCCAAGCGCCTGGTTGAAGCACAGTCGAACATGGCGATGCTGACTACTTTCAACGAAGTCGACATGACCGAAGTCATGGCCCTGCGTTCGAAGTACAAGGATCTGTTCGAGAAGTCCCACAACGGCGTGCGCCTGGGTTTCATGTCGTTCTTCGTGAAAGCGGCCACCGAAGCGCTGAAACGCTTCCCGGCAGTCAACGCTTCCATCGACGGCGGCGACATCGTTTACCACGGCTATGCAGACGTCGGCGTTGCCGTGTCCAGCGACCGTGGCCTGGTGGTTCCGGTCCTGCGTAACGCCGAGCTGATGAGCCTGGCCGAAATCGAAGGCGGCATCGCCGGCTTCGGCAAGAAAGCCCGTGACGGCAAGCTGACCATCGACGAGATGACCGGTGGTACCTTCACCATCACCAACGGTGGTACCTTCGGTTCGATGATGTCGACCCCGATCGTCAACCCGCCACAAGCCGCGATCCTGGGCATGCACAACATCATCCAGCGTCCGATGGCGATCAACGGCCAAGTCGTGATCCGCCCAATGATGTACCTGGCACTGTCTTACGATCACCGTCTGATCGATGGTAAAGAAGCCGTGACTTTCCTGGTGACCATCAAGAACCTGCTGGAAGACCCGGCTCGTCTGCTGCTGGATATCTGATAGAAGCAGCTGCAGGCTCCGGGCAAGCCGCCAAATAGGGCGGCTTGACCTGGAGCGTGTGGCTTGAAAGCTTGCTGCTAAATAGAGGAACTATTTTCATGTCGCAGAAATTTGACGTTGTAGTGATTGGTGCAGGTCCTGGAGGCTATGTTGCCGCCATCAAGGCCGCACAACTGGGCCTCTCGACTGCTTGCATCGAAAAATACACCGACAAGGAAGGCAAACTGGCACTGGGCGGTACTTGCCTGAACGTTGGTTGCATTCCTTCCAAGGCGCTGCTGGACAGCTCCTGGAAATTCCACGAAGCCCAAGACGGCTTCGCGATCCACGGCATCAACCATGCTGGCGTGACCATGGACGTGCCAGCAATGGTCGGCCGTAAAGCCAACATTGTTAAAGGCCTGACTTCCGGCGTTGCAACCCTGTTCAAGGCTAACGGCGTCACTTCCCTGCAAGGCCACGGCAAACTGTTGGCCGGCAAGAAAGTTGAAATCACCAAGCCAGACGGCTCGGTTGAAGTCATCGAAGCCGAGAACGTGATTCTGGCTCCGGGTTCGCGTCCTATCGACATTCCACCAGCTCCAGTTGACCAGAACGTAATCGTTGATTCGACCGGCGCCCTGGAATTCCAAGCAGTTCCAAAACGTCTGGGCGTGATCGGCGCTGGCGTGATCGGCCTGGAACTGGGTTCGGTCTGGTCCCGCCTGGGTTCTGAAGTGACTGTACTGGAAGCCCTGGACACGTTCCTACTGGCTGCCGACACCGCTGTGTCCAAAGAAGCGCTGAAAACCCTGACCAAACAAGGTCTGGATATCAAGCTGGGCGCACGTGTTACCGGTTCGAAGGTCAACGGCGAAGAAGTCGTTGTGACCTACACCGACAAAGACGGCGAGCAGACCATCACTTTCGACAAGCTGATCGTAGCCGTAGGTCGCCGTCCAGTGACCACCGACCTGCTGGCTTCTGACAGTGGCGTGAACATCGATGAGCGTGGCTTCATCCACGTTGACGATCACTGCGCTACCACCGTTCCTGGCGTCTACGCCATTGGCGACGTGGTTCGCGGCATGATGCTCGCGCACAAAGCTTCCGAAGAAGGCATCATGGTTGTCGAGCGCATCAAGGGCCACAAGACCCAGATGAACTACGACCTGATCCCATCGGTTATCTACACCCACCCGGAAATTGCATGGGTCGGCAAAAACGAACAGCAGTTGAAAGCTGAAGGCGTTGAAGTTAACGTCGGCACCTTCCCGTTTGCTGCTTCTGGCCGTGCCATGGCAGCCAACGACACCGGTGGTTTTGTCAAAGTCATCGCTGATGCCAAGACTGACCGCGTATTGGGCGTCCACGTGATTGGCCCGAGCGCTGCAGAACTGGTTCAGCAAGGCGCAATCGGTATGGAATTCGGCACCAGTGCCGAGGACCTGGGCATGATGGTTTTCTCCCATCCGACCCTGTCCGAAGCGTTGCATGAAGCAGCGTTGGCTGTGAATGGCGGCGCCATCCACATCGCCAACCGCAAGAAGCGCTAAGCGAGATAATAAGAAACCACGGCGGAGTTGCCCGTCGTGAGCCTTGCGCGCAAGACTCACCGCGGAATATCCGCTGGACGCAGTCTTGCGCAGCTTTACGGGCCTTAAAGCCCAGCAAGTTGCGCAAGCAGCAGTCACAGGTGGCGCGGCACTCATAATGAGCGCAGCGCCGAATGCGCAGTACCTAACGAAGACGGTAAAAAGCATGAATCTTCACGAGTATCAGGGTAAGCAGCTGTTCGCTGAATACGGCCTGCCAGTATCCAAGGGCTACGCAGTAGACACCCCGGAAGCAGCAGCAGAAGCCTGCGACAAAATCGGCGGCACCGAGTGGGTTGTCAAAGCCCAGGTCCACGCTGGTGGTCGCGGTAAAGCGGGCGGCGTTAAGCTGGTTCGCAGCAAAGAAGACGCCAAGGCCTTCGCACAGCAATGGCTGGGCAAGCGTCTGGTGACTTACCAGACTGATGCCAATGGCCAGCCAGTCACCAAGATCCTGGTTGAATCGTGCACTGATATCGCTAAAGAGCTGTACCTGGGCGCTGTCGTTGACCGTTCGAGCCGTCGCATCGTGTTCATGGCTTCCACCGAAGGTGGCGTGGACATTGAGAAGATCGCCGAAGAAACCCCAGAAAAAATTCTGAAAGCCACTATCGATCCACTGGTTGGCGCTCAGCCGTTCCAGGGTCGTGAGCTGGCTTTCCAGTTGGGTCTGGAAGGCAAGCAAGTTGCCCAGTTCGCCAAGATCTTCGTAGGTCTGGCGAAACTGTTCCAGGATCACGATCTGGCTCTGCTGGAAGTGAACCCGCTGGTGATCAAGGCTGATGGCGATCTGCACTGCCTCGATGCCAAGATCAACATCGACGCCAACGCCATGTACCGTCAGCCTAAGCTGAAGACTTTCCACGATCCGTCGCAAGACGATCCGCGCGAAGCGCACGCTGCCAAGTTCGAACTGAACTACGTAGCCCTGGAAGGTAACATCGGTTGCATGGTCAACGGTGCTGGCCTGGCCATGGGTACCATGGACATCGTCAACCTGCATGGCGGCAAACCAGCCAACTTCCTCGACGTAGGCGGCGGTGCTACCAAAGAACGCGTTACCGAAGCCTTCAAGATCATCCTGTCCGACTCCAACGTCGCAGCAGTGCTGGTCAACATCTTCGGCGGCATCGTTCGTTGCGACATGATTGCCGAAGGCATCATCGGTGCAGTGAAAGAAGTTGGCGTTAAAATCCCGGTTGTTGTTCGCCTTGAAGGTAACAACGCTGAACTGGGCGCTAAAGTACTGGCAGAAAGCGGTTTGAACATCATCGCGGCTACCAGCCTGACCGACGCTGCTCAACAAGTTGTTAAAGCTGCGGAGGGCAAATAATGAGCGTCCTGATCAATAAAGACACCAAAGTTATCTGCCAGGGTATTACCGGTTCGCAAGGTAGTTTCCACACCCAGCAAGCCATCGAATACGGCACCAAGATGGTTGGCGGCGTAACTCCTGGTAAAGGCGGCACCGAGCACCTGGGTCTGCCAGTGTTCAACACCGTGAAAGATGCTGTAGCTGCCACTGGCGCCACCGCCAGCGTGATCTACGTTCCAGCTCCTTTCTGCAAGGACTCCATCCTGGAAGCAGCATTCGGCGGCATCAAGCTGATCGTCTGCATCACCGAAGGCATTCCTACCCTGGACATGCTGGACGCTAAAGTTAAGTGCGACGAACTGGGCGTTGTCCTGATCGGCCCTAACTGCCCAGGCGTGATCACCCCAGGCGAATGCAAGATCGGCATCATGCCAGGTCACATTCACTTGCCAGGTAAAGTCGGTATCGTTTCCCGTTCCGGCACCCTGACCTACGAAGCTGTCAAGCAAACTACTGACGCCGGTTTCGGTCAGTCGACTTGCGTCGGCATCGGCGGTGACCCGATCCCAGGTTCGAACTTCATCGACATCCTGAAGCTGTTCCAGGAAGACCCGAAGACCGAAGCGATCGTGATGATCGGTGAGATCGGCGGTTCGGCTGAAGAAGAAGCGGCTGCCTACATCAAGGCACACGTGACCAAGCCGGTTGTTTCCTACATCGCTGGTGTGACTGCCCCTGCGGGCAAGCGCATGGGCCATGCTGGCGCAATCATCTCTGGCGGCAAAGGCACTGCAGACGAGAAGTTTGCTGCCCTGGAAGACGCAGGCGTTAAAACCGTGCGTTCGCTGGCAGACATCGGCAAGGCTTTGTCCGAGCTGACCGGTTGGGCTGTCAAGTAAGCTTCGCGCTTAGCTGACGCTTTACCAGCAAAGGCCACCTTCGGGTGGCCTTTGTGCGTTTGGATGTACTCGATCCTATGTAAGGGGCAGTGCGACGATTCAACTAGACCTCACACATTTGTTTGTATTGCCAACATAAGTATGAAAACGCGACATCAAGATGTCGCTTATCGGACAGTTCGCCCCGCAACAGTGCGTTTGTCAGCCTGATTCTGTAACCTACCCGCCTCTTTATGCGCTGGCCTCCCAAAAGGAAGCCGCGCGCTAGACCGGTCGGCCCCATCAGGGCCGGCAGTATTTCCCTCATCCACAGGGAATCCCTCTCTAAATTCCGATTCAGTAGTGTGGTATTTCCCGAAATGAAAGTGTTGAAAAGCCAGGATATCCTGGCGTTGGGCTTCATGACCTTTGCCCTGTTCGTGGGCGCCGGTAACATCATCTTCCCGCCTATCGTTGGCTTGCAGTCCGGACCTCACGTCTGGATGGCGGCGTTGGGCTTCCTGATCACCGCAGTGGGTTTGCCAGTGGTCACCGTGATTGCCCTCGCCAAGGTCGGCGGTGGTATGGATGCGTTGAGCAGTCCGATCGGCAAGATCGCCGGTGGCCTGCTTGCGGCGGCTGCGTATCTGGCGGTAGGGCCGCTGTTCGCTACCCCGCGTACCGCGACGGTGTCCTTTGAAGTCGGCTTGGCGCCGCTCACCGGTGAAAGCCCGTTGGCGCTGTTCCTCTATAGCTCCGTTTACTTCCTGGTGGTGTTCTTTGTGTCCCTGTACCCAGGGCGCCTGCTGGACACTGTCGGTCGTTTCCTTGCGCCGTTGAAGATCATCGCTTTAGCCATCCTCGGCATCGCTGCGTTTGCCTTGCCGGCCGGTGAGGTGGGTGTCGCCACCCCGGAATACGTCGCTGCACCATTCTCCCAAGGTTTTATCAATGGTTATCTGACCATGGACACCCTTGGTGCTCTGGTATTCGGCATTGTGATCGTCAACGCCATCCGCTCCCGTGGTGTCGACTCGCCCAAGCTGATCACCCGCTACGCGATCATCGCTGGCCTGATTGCTGGCGTTGGTCTTGCGCTGGTGTACGTCAGCCTGTTCCGCCTTGGTGCGGGAAGTCATGAAGTGGCCGCTGGTGCGGCTAATGGCGCAGCCGTACTGCACGCGTACGTGCAACACACCTTCGGCTCCCTGGGCAGTGGTTTCCTGGCGGTATTGATTTCCTTGGCATGCCTGGTTACCGCGGTTGGCCTGACCTGCGCTTGCGCCGAGTACTTCAGCAAAATCCTGCCGCTGTCCTACAAAACCCTTGTAGTGATCCTGGCGCTGTTCTCGTTGTTCGTGTCCAACCTGGGCCTGACTAAGCTGATTGCCTTTTCGATCCCGGTGCTTACCGCGATCTACCCGCCGTGCATCGTGCTGGTGGCCCTGAGCTTCTGCAAAGACTTCTGGCAGGAACAGGGCCGGATCGTTGGCCCGGTGATGCTGGTGTCGTTCATCTTTGGCTGCATTGATGCGCTGAAGGGCGCGGGCTTTGCCGACTGGCTGCCGTCGCAACTGGCGCATCTGCCGCTGAGCGAGCAGGGCCTTGCGTGGTTGGTGCCGTCGGTAATGACCTTGGTCGTGGCTGTGGTGGTTGATCGTATGCTTGGCAAGCGTAGCGAAGCGATCGCGTAACACCGCTTCAAGGCTGCACAGAAATGCCCCGTATCAATCAATACGGGGCATTTTTTATGCTTGGTAGACTACGACCTTCTAAAGTTGGAGCGCGGTCGATGTAGGAGGGGGCTTGCCTCAGACGGCACTGTGCCATTCAACAGGTGCAGTGGCTGTCAGCAAGCAATCGGGAGCAAACCCTCTGCGCCATGTTGACCGCGTTTGCAAAACCATTTTTTGATATAGGACCCGCATGTCGTTCGTCGAAACCAATCAAATCCACCTGCTTGCCGCCCTCTGGTTCGTC
The DNA here is from genome assembly GCF_052113765.1 of Pseudomonas sp. W22_MBD1_FP4. NCBI lineage: Bacteria > Pseudomonadati > Pseudomonadota > Gammaproteobacteria > Pseudomonadales > Pseudomonadaceae > Pseudomonas > Pseudomonas sp. W22_MBD1_FP4. The sequence goes on from NZ_JBGQOI010000007.1 coordinate 214,187, forward strand.
CTTTGTTGGGGCGGCTACACCCGTTATGCGACCTGGAAAGCTCGGGACACTGCGTGCCTGGCCAGTGTGCTGCATTTGTATCGTGAGGACTGGATGCGTCGCATGCTGCTGCGCGACAACCGCATTGCCGACGCCAGCGTGATCGGCAACCTGGAGCGCAATGCTTCGTTCTTTGCCTCCAGTACCCTGATTATCCTCGCTGGTATTCTCACCGTGCTTGGCGCCTCTGAGCGGGCCGTGTCCTTGCTAGCGGACATTCCTATGGTGCAGCAGGCGTCCCAGGGCATGTCGGAAATTAAGTTGTTGTGCCTGGCATTGGTGTTCGTCTACGCCTTCTTCACGTTCAGCTGGTGTATGCGCCAGTACAACTTTGCGGCGGTGTTGGTGGGGTCTGCGCCGATGATCGGTGAGCGGCATGTGTCCGAGCAAGAGCGCAAGGCGTTTGCCTTGCGGGCGGCAAGGGTAATCTCCATGGCTGCCAACCAGTTTAACTTTGGTCTGCGCGCTTATTACTTCGGCATGACCATGTTGGCGTGGTTTGTCAGCCCATGGTTATTCATGTTGATGAGCGCGGGAGTGGTAGTCGTGCTTTACCGTCGAGAGTTTCATTCCGACGTGCTGCAAGTGATGGTGTATACGCAGACTGATACGCCAGTGCCTGAGGCGATCAAAGAGTCGGCTTAGTCCACTTCAGCGAGTTAACGCTTCAAATTAAAAACCACAGGCAAAGAAAAGCCCGCTATTTGAGCGGGCTTTCTTTATCGCAGCGAAGCTATTTCAAACCGCGGTCTCAAGAACCGGTGGCTGGAGTAGCAGGTGCTGCTTCTTTTGCGGCGGCTTCGTTCGATTCAGCCTGAGCTTTGGCAGCATCGGCGTTTTCTTTCGCAGCGTCGTTCACTTTATCCTGAGCCTTCGCCATATCTTTCTGAGCTTGCTCAGAGTGCGCGGCAGCGTCTTGGGCTTTGTCTTCGGATTTTTTGTCGCAGGCAGCGAGACCGAGGGCAGCGGCGAGCATCATGGAAATAGCTAAAGTCTTGCGCATTGGGTGTTTCTCCTTATTGAAGATATCTACTGGCCTTTCGAGCCTGAGGGTTCAGCATTAGTTCCTTTTATTGCGCAGATATATAAACAGCGCACCCCAAGGAACTTTCAACCGCACTGCCTACTCCGCGGATTAACGCTAATAAGAGTCTAGACCGAATGACCGAAAACCTACTGTTAGAGCGTGCGACGCGCTTTGTTTCGGCCCTGCGCCATTGCCAGGTGCTGGGGATTACCGTGCATGCCGCCAACCTGGAAGGTATGACCTTGGTCCTGCCCTACGGCCCCTCCATCGTCGGCGACCCTCGCACCGGGGTGATCCATGGCGGTGCGCTGACTTCGCTGATGGACACCGCCTGTGGCATGGCCACCTTGTGTGTATTGCCAGAGTTCGAGGTGTGCCCGACCCTCGACCTGCGCGTCGACTACATGCACACCGCCGAACCCCACAAGCCAGTTTATGGCTTCGCCCAATGTTACCGGGTGACGACTGACGTGATTTTTACCCGTGGCGTTGCCTATCAGGATGACCCGCAGCAGCCCATTGCCCATGTGGTTGGCACGTTCATGCGCATGGGCAAGCGGCTCAAGGGAGCCCAAGGACCGAGCAGCACAATCAAGGGAGAACAGGCATGACGCATCGATTCAAGACGCGCCTGGAACAGGCCCACGAACTCGGCAACTATGAGGCGCTGCTGGAGTTGATTCCTTACGCCAAGCTGATCGGCATCGAATGCACACGCCTGGGCGATGAATTGCTGTTTCGCCTGCCCGCCAACAAAGACAACATTGGTAACCCCATATTGCCGGCGCTGCACGGCGGGGTGATTGCCGGCTTTATGGAGCTGTCGGCGGCGTTGCACCTGCTGGTATTTACCGGTGCGCCGGGCTTGCCGAAAATCATCGATTTCTCCCTGGATTACCTGCGTGCAGGCCAGTTCCGCGACACTTATGCCAAATGCCAGGTCTGGCGCCAGGGCCGACGGGTCGCGAACGTGGCAATTACCGCCTGGCAGAGCACCCCGGCAGAACCTATTGCCACCGCCCGTGCGCATTTCAAAATTGAGGAAACGACTCGCCCTTGAAATCCTGGCCTTAGCCCCCAACTTTGATGACAACCCGCCGCCAACCCTCAAGGGTACGGCCACTGCCATCCAATTGGAGTTTGATGACCATGAGTGTGGAAACTCAAAAGGAAACCCTGGGCTTCCAGACCGAGGTGAAGCAACTGCTGCACCTCATGATCCATTCGCTGTATTCCAACAAGGAAATTTTCCTTCGCGAATTGATCTCGAACGCCTCTGACGCTGTCGACAAATTACGTTTCGAAGCCCTGTCCAAGCCTGAGTTGCTGGAAGGTGGCGCCGAACTGAAAATCCGTGTGAGCTTCGATAAAGACGCCAAGACCGTCACCCTCGAAGACAACGGTATCGGCATGAGCCGTGACGATGCGATCACCCACCTGGGTACCATCGCCAAATCCGGCACCGCTGATTTCATGAAGAACCTGTCCGGTGACCAGAAGAAAGATTCGCACCTGATCGGCCAATTCGGTGTGGGCTTCTACTCGGCCTTCATCGTTGCCGACAAGGTTGAAGTGTTCAGCCGCCGCGCCGGCCTTGACGCCAGCCAAGGCGTGCATTGGTCCTCCAAGGGTGAGGGCGAGTTTGAAATCGCCACCATCGATAAAGCCGACCGTGGCACCCGCATCGTGCTGCACCTGAAATCCGCTGAAGATGAGTTCGCTGACGGCTACCGCCTGCGCAATATCATCAAGAAATACTCCGACCACATCGCTCTGCCAATCGAGTTGCCGAAAGAGCAGGCTGCCGCCGAAGGCGAAGAAGCGCCTGCCCAGGAATGGGAAGTGGTCAACCGTGCCAGCGCCCTGTGGACCCGTCCTCGCACTGAAGTGAAGGACGAGGAATACCAGGAGTTCTACAAGCACATCGCCCACGACTACGAAAACCCACTGAGCTGGAGCCACAATAAGGTCGAAGGCAAGCTGGAATACAGCTCGCTGCTTTACGTACCGGCCCGTGCTCCGTTCGACCTGTACCAGCGTGAAGCGCCGAAAGGCCTGAAGCTCTACGTGCAGCGCGTGTTCGTGATGGACCAGGCGGAATCGTTCCTGCCGCTGTACCTGCGCTTCATCAAAGGCGTGGTCGACTCCAATGACCTGTCGCTGAACGTGTCGCGGGAAATCCTGCAGAAAGACCCGATCATCGACTCCATGAAGTCGGCGTTGACCAAGCGCGTCCTCGACATGCTGGAAAAACTGGCGAAGAACCAGCCTGAGCAATACAAAGGCTTCTGGAAAAACTTCGGTCAGGTCATGAAAGAAGGCCCGGCGGAAGATTTCGCCAACAAGGAAAAAATCGCCGGCCTGCTGCGTTTTGCCTCGACTCAGGGCGAAGATGGCGAGCAGGTGGTGTCCCTGGCCGAGTACCTGGCACGCGCCAAGGAAGGTCAGGACAAGATCTACTACCTGACCGGCGAAACCTACGCTCAGGTCAAGAACAGCCCGCACCTGGAAGTCTTCCGTAAGAAAGGCATCGAAGTGCTGCTGCTGACCGACCGTATCGATGAGTGGCTGATGAGCTACCTCAGCGAATTCGACGGCAAGACCTTTGTCGACGTTGCCCGTGGTGACCTGGACCTGGGTAACCTGGACTCCGAAGAAGAGAAGAAGGAAGCCGAGGAAGTCGCCAAGGCCAAAGAAGGCCTGGTTGAGCGGATCAAGACGGCCCTCGGCGATGCGGTCAGTGAAGTGCGGGTTTCCCACCGCCTGACCGACTCCCCGGCGATCCTGGCCATCGGCGAGCAGGACCTGGGCATGCAGATGCGCCAGATTCTCGAAGCCAGCGGCCAGAAGGTTCCGGATTCCAAGCCGATCTTCGAATTCAACCCGGCTCACCCGCTGATCGAGAAACTCGACGGCGAGCAGAGCGAAGAGCGGTTTGGCGACCTGTCGCACATCCTCTTCGATCAGGCGGCCCTGGCCGCTGGCGACAGCCTCAAGGATCCGGCCGCGTATGTGCGCCGCCTGAACAAGCTGTTGGTTGAACTGTCGGTTTGACCCCGTTGTAGAAAAACCCGCTTCGGCGGGTTTTTTCGTTCTACTGCACCTCAACTGGAGTAAATGATGAGCCAAGTCACTGTGCGTTCCGTGGTCTATCAGATTGATGGCCAGCCTTATGAGAGCCGCCTGGCATTCGATGCCAGCCACCAGGGTCCGTTGCCGGGCTTGTTGATGGCGCCGAACTGGATGGGCGTGAGTGCGGGTGCCGAAGAAATCGCCAAGGCCGTTGCCGGCAAAGGTTATGTGGTGCTGATTGCCGACTTGTACGGGCAAAGTGTGCGCCCGTCGAATGGCGACGAAGCCGGTGCCGCGATGATGCCGTTGAAGAATGATCGCCCGTTGCTGAACAAGCGCATGCAGGCGGCCTTTGAGCAGTTGCAAGGTCAGACCGAAGCCGCAGTGGATACCTCGAAGCTGGCGACCTTTGGTTTCTGCTTTGGCGGTTGCTGCTCCCTGGAGCTGGCACGTACCGGCGCGCCGTTGAAGGCTGCGGTGTCGTTCCACGGCACCCTCGACACGCCGAATCCGGCGGACGCGAAGAACATCAAGGGCTCGGTGCTGGTGCTGCACGGTGCTTCCGACCCATTGGTGCCAAAAGAGCAACTGCCGGCGTTCGAAGATGAAATGAACGCGGCCGGCGTGGACTGGCAATTGCTGAGCTACGGCGGTGCGGTGCATTCCTTCACTGACCCGGAGGCCAATGTGCCGGGCAAGATGATGTACGACGCGAAGACCGCAGCACGGGCCTTCCAGTCGATGCATAACTTGTTGGATGAAGTGTTCAAGGGCTAACGCTTAAGCGCTTGTTCCGGCCTCATCGAGGGCAAGTCCCTCCCACATGTTGACCGTGTGAATCCGATCAAGTGTGGGAGGGGCGGTGCGAAGATTCGACTTGCCCCCGTTAGCTATCTCAGGGGCAACTCAATTCTTTCAGTTTCACCCGGCACCGTCGGCCAATCCCCAGCGGCCCAGCGCTGCCTGGCCTGCTCGATCTTCAACGGATCGCTCGCGACAAAATTCCAATTGATCCGCCGTGGCCCATCCAGCGGTGCACCGCCAAACACCACCAGGTGGCAATCGCTCCCGGCGCACAGCGTCATCTCCTGTCCTGCCGGCAAGACCACCAGACTCTGCACCTCAAGCGCCTCGCCCTCCAACTGTGCTTCACCCTCCAGCACGTACACCGCCCGTTGCTCATGCTCGTCAGGGATCAGCAGGGTAGTGGCCGTCTGCATCCGCACCTCGGCATACAGCGTGGGCGACAGCACTGGCACTGGCGATTTCAGGCAAAACCCATTGCCGGCGATCATGCGAATCTGCACGCCCAAGTTGTCGCTGATCGGCAGGCTCGCCGCCGGGTGGTGGCTGTAATGGCCGGGCCCGGTTTCATGATCCTTGGGTGACGCAAGCCACACTTGCAACCCATGCAGGCTGAAGCCACTGGCCTTGAGTGCCTCGGGTGTGCGCTCCACATGGGCAATCGCGCTGCCGGCAGTCATCCAGCTGACATCACCCGCTTGCACCTCCTGGTCAGAACCCAAGCTGTCCTTATGCTGCAGCGCACCGTCGAACAGATAGGTGAGAGTGGATAGGCCGATATGCGGATGCTGACGGATATTCATGCCGCTGCCCGCTGGGTAGTGGGTGGGCAACATGTGATCAAAGAACACAAAGGGCCCGACGCTACGGCATTCCCGTGAGGGCAAGGGGCGCAGGATCGGCTGGCCTTCGACGTCTTCGGGGCGAGGGCGGATCACGGTGAGGGTGGTCATGGTGCGTCCCAGTCTGAGCGGGTTAGGTGTAATTGAGCATAACCCGCTCGACGAGAGGTTGCCGCTATTGGCTGAATGCGCCTTCGGACAGCTGGGTCTCGATATTGATTTCGGCAGTGGTCATCAGCTTGTGCACCGGGCACTTGTCCGCCACGCGATGCAGTTCATCGCGCTGCGCGTCCGTGAGTACGCCCTTGAGGGTCAATTTGACGTTGAGTGTGTATTTGCCCTTTTGCTCTTCGGCGGCGTCGTGGGTGACTTCCACGGTCACGCCGGTCAGCGGGATATCTTTCTTCTGGGCATAGAGCCTGACGGTCAAGGCCTTGCACGACGCCAGTGCGGCATCGAAGTAATCGTGGGGGGAGGGCGCCGAGTCGTCGCCACCCAGGCTCTTGGGCAGGTCGGTAAACAGTTCGTGGTTGTTGATATTGACGCTGTGGCGGAAGTTTTCAGCGTTCAATGTGTTCACGGTAACAGGCATGGCAAACCTCACAGGGTGGCAGGATGAAGGTCATGCAGTTATAGAGCATGCTGGCACTTCAGTGTTCCGCGTTTTTCCACGATGAACCTCGGCACAGGGCACAAGGTCTACCCGTATTGGCCCCCATCGAGGTTGTACCGTGCCCTGGATCCGCCTGAGTCTTGCCCTATTGCTCGCCGCCGGTAGTCTCGCTGTGCAGGCGCGTGACTATGCCTACAGCGACGCCCACCTGCATTACGTGGATTTTTTCCAGGAAACTGCCGGCATGGATAAATTGCTCAAGGCCATGGCCGAGAATCGCATCGAGCATGTGATGATTTCCGGCATTCCCGTTGCGAAGAAATGGCACGAAGACGAGCCCAAACGCCCGCGCTACTACGCCGGTGATGACGCCGATGCCTATTGGTACAGCGCCACTGACGTCATCGTGGCTGCGGCCGTGAACAAGCTCACCCCAGAACAGCGCCAGCATTTTCATCCGTTTCTAAGCGGCTTCAATCCCAACGACAAGAACTCTGCCGCCCATATCCAACGCATGCTCGACCTTAATCCAGGGCTCTGGCAGGGCATTGGAGAGGTGTTCACCCGTCACGATGACCTGACCGCGCTTACCTCAGGCGATACCCCGCGTGCCAATAACGAGGCAATGACGCGGATATACCACCTGGCCGCCGAAAACGACCTGCCGGTAATGCTGCACTCGAACATCACCTCCAAGCGCGAGCGTAACCCGCTGTATTTGGCTGAGATCGAAGAGCCGTTGCGCAACCACCCGCACACCCGTTTTATCTGGGCCCATGCCGGTACCAGCAAGGAAATTCACCGTCATCAGGTCCAGATGGACTTCCTGCTGCCCACGTTAAGCCGGATGCTGGAGGCTTATCCCAATCTGTATATCGACCTGTCCTGGAGCATGCTCACGCCGTATTTGCTGGACGATGCGGGTCAGCCTAGGCCGGAGTGGGTAAAGCTGGTGGAGCGCTTCCCGGAGCGTTTTATGCTGGGCTCGGACGTCGTAGGGCGTTTCAATAAGCTGGGTAAGGAAATGCGCCGCTTTGATCCCTTCCTCGATGCATTGCCCGAAGACGTCGCCCACAAGGTTGCACGGGATAACTTCCTGGCCATTCTGCCTAAACTACCTCGCGATGGTGGCGCACGTTGATATCGCGTTTTCGTCTTACGCAAATACAGTAGAGCGCCGATAACTTCCAGGAGACCGGCTGCAGGTGAATGCAGCGCTTTTGGAAGGATCCAGGCAATGAATATCCGTAGTTTGAATATTGCCCCGCGCGCCGGTTTGGGCTTTGGCGTGCTGGCGGTGATGGTGTTTGCTCTGGGCGGCTTTGCGCTGCTGCAGATGGCCAACATGCGCCAGCAGTCGGATCAGGTGGAAAACAACTGGCTGCCCAGCGTGATGGCGGTGGGGGAGATGAGCCAGGACGTGTTGCGCATTCGCGCGCTGACCTTGCGCTTGCTGGTCACCCGCGATCCCCAGGCCGTGGCGCAGAACGAGCAGAAAATCACCGAGATCAAAGCCGCGCTGCATAACGCCGAAGGGCTGTACGAAGCGTTGATCGTATTGCCCGAGGAGCGTGTGTTGTTTGATCGACTCAAGGTCGAGGAACAGCGCTACCTGCAGCGCCAGGAGCAGGTGGTGGCGCTGTCCAAGGCTAACCGGCTGGAGGAAGCGATTCAGGTGGTCAACGGTGAGATGAATCAGTTGGCTGACGAAATGGCACTGACCTTGCGATCCCTGGTTAATCTAAACAAGGTCAGTGCCAACGAAGCGGCAAAGCAGGCACAGCATGTATTCAGCCAGTCGCGAACTTGGGTGATCGCCATGGTTGCCCTGGCCGCGCTGGTCACCATCGGCCTGGCGGTCTGGCTGACCCGCAGTATCGTGTTGCCACTGGCTCAGTCGCTCAAAGTTGCCCAGAACGTTGCCAGCGGCGATCTGACTGGGGAAATCATACTGAGTGGCAAGGATGAACCCGCGCGCTTGCAGCGGGCGCTCAAGGGGATGCAGGACACCTTGCGTGACACCATCCGGCGTATCTCGGAGTCTTCGAGTCAACTTGCGTCGGCGTCCGAGGAACTCAGCTGCGTTACCGAGGACGCCACCCGTGGTTTGCACCAGCAAAGCCAGGAAATCGAACAGGCCGCAACGGCGGTCAACCAGATGACGGCCGCGGTGGAGGAGGTGGCAAGCAATGCGGTGGCCACGTCACAGGCATCCCGCGAGTCTGACCGTATCGCCCAGCAAGGGCGTGAGCAGGTGCATCAAACGGTAGTGTCGATTGAGGCGCTGGCCTCGGATGTGACCGCCAATGCGACCCAGGTCGAGGACTTGGCTCAGAAGGTCTATGGCATTAGTAAGGTGCTGGATGTGATTCGTTCGATTGCCGAGCAGACCAATCTGTTGGCGCTGAATGCTGCCATTGAGGCTGCGCGGGCAGGTGATGCGGGGCGCGGCTTTGCGGTGGTTGCCGACGAGGTGCGCGCGTTGGCCCATCGCACTCAGCAGTCGACGCAGGAAATCGAGCAGATGATCGGTGGGATTCAGCAAGGCACGGAGCAAGCCGTCAGTTCAATGCAGCAGAGCAACACCCGGGCGCGTTCCACCCTGGACATCGCCAAGTCGGCGGGGACTGCGCTGGAGGCAATTGCATCGGCGTTCACGCTGATCAATGAGCGCAACCTGGTGATTGCCAGTGCGTCCGAACAGCAGGCGGCGGTGGCGAGGGAGGTGGATCGCAACTTGATGAATATCCGCGACCTGGCGCATCAGACGTCCGCCGGAGCTAATCAGACCAGTGCGGCGAGTCAGGAGTTGTCGCGGTTGGCGGTGGATTTGAATTCGATGGTGGCGCGGTTTTCGGTGTAGTGCGCAGGTTGGGTGTATGTCCGTTGTTCAAGTAACGGATGTATACCCGGTCAACTCCAGTCTTCCATAAAAAAGCCCCGAACCAGTCGGGGCTTTTTCAGTGGATCAAGCTACAGGTCTTACTTACCCTGCCAGCGCTTCAGTACCAAGGTGGCGTTAGTGCCACCGAAGCCGAAGCTGTTGCTCATCACTGTGTCGATCTTGGCGTTTTCAACGGTCTTGGTCAGGATCGGCATATCGGCGACGACCGGGTCGATCTCGTCGATGTTGGCCGAACCGGCCATGAAGTTGCCTTCCATCATCAGCAGGCAGTAGATCGCTTCGTGAACGCCAGCGGCGCCCAAGGAGTGACCCGACAGGCTCTTGGTGGAGCTGATGGCCGGAGCCTTGTCGCCGAATACCGCACGTACACCTTCCATTTCCTTGGCGTCGCCGACCGGAGTCGAGGTGCCGTGGGTGTTCAGGTAGTCGATTGGGGTATCTACAGTGGACATGGCCATCTGCATGCAACGGATAGCGCCTTCACCGCTCGGGGCAACCATGTCGTAACCGTCGGACGTCGCGCCGTAGCCAACGATTTCCGCGTAGATCTTGGCACCACGGGCCAGAGCGTGTTCCAGCTCCTCGACCACCACCATGCCGCCACCGCCGGCGATGACGAAGCCGTCACGTTTGGCGTCATAGGCGCGGGAGGCCTTTTCCGGGGTTTCGTTGTACTGGGTGGACAGCGCGCCCATGGCGTCGAACAGGAACGACTGGCTCCAATGTTCTTCTTCACCGCCGCCGGCGAACACGATGTCCTGCTTGCCCAGCTGGATCTGTTCTACCGCAGTACCGATGCAGTGAGCACTGGTGGCGCAGGCGGAGGAGATCGAGTAGTTCACGCCCTTGATGGCGAACGGTGTGGCCAGGCAGGCCGAAACGGTGCTGCCCATGGTCCGTGTTACACGGTACGGGCCAACGCGCTTCACGCCTTTCTCGCGCAGGATGTCCAGCGCTTCCATCTGGTTCAGGGTGGATGCGCCGCCCGAACCGGCGATCAGGCCGGTGCGTACGTTCGATACCTGGTCTTCGCTCAGGCCGGAGTCGGCGATGGCATCTTTCATGGCCAAATAGGCGTAGGCGGCAGCGTGGCCAACGAAGCGATAGATCTTGCGATCGATCAGTTCTTCGAGGGGCAGGTCGATGGAGCCGGAAACCTGGCTACGCAGACCCATTTCGGCATATTCCGGGTTGAAGCGGATGCCAGGGCGACTTGCACGCAGGTTAGCGGTGACGGTCTCTTTGTCATTGCCCAGGCAAGAAACGATGCCCAGACCAGTGATAACGACGCGGCGCATGCGGATAACCCTTAAAAGTTGTCAGTGGAAGTGAATACGCCGACCCGAAGGCCTTCGGCAGTATAGATCTCGCGACCGTCGACGCTCACCGAACCATCGGCGATGGCCAGGTTCAGCTTGCCCTTGAGGACGCGCTTGATCTGAATGTTGTAGGTGACTTTCTTGGCGGTCGGCAGGACCTGGCCAAAGAACTTCACTTCGCCCGAACCCAGGGCGCGGCCGCGGCCTGGCAAACCCTGCCAGCCGAGGAAGAAGCCGACCAGTTGCCACATGGCGTCGAGGCCCAGGCAACCTGGCATCACAGGGTCACCTTCGAAATGGCAGGCGAAGAACCACAGGTCCGGGGTGATATCCAGCTCGGCGACCAATTCACCTTTGCCGTACTTGCCACCCTCTTCACTGATATGGGTGATGCGATCCACCATCAGCATGTTCGGGGCGGGCAGTTGCGCGTTACCTGGGCCGAACAGCTCACCGCGACTGCAGCGCAGCAGGTCTTCCCGAGTAAAGGCGTTTTGTTTGGTCATGCGAGCTCCTCAATAATCCCATGCGGCAGGGTAGGGCAAATCTTCCCGAACCGAATGAAGCGTTCATGCCTCATGTCGGCAGCCTACACATAGACTATTGCGTTGTAGTGAAAGTCACAGCGTTAGGCACTGAATGTACACTTGTTCACTGAAATTTTAAACCGGGCCCGTTTGAGGGGCCCGTTCGGGTGCCTAAGACTGCCGCACTTTCGTCTTTCACGCCAGTCGGACTTGGTTGATGGCGCACCGCTATTGCACCCAACGCTGCAGGATTTGCTGTAAATCCGTACGTTTGAACGGCTTGGCCAGGTAATCGTTCATGCCCGCCGCCAGGCAGGCTTCGCGGTCGCCCTGCAAGGCGTTGGCGGTGAGAGCGATGATTGGCAGGTCGGCACACCCTGGCAACTGGCGAATCTGCCGGGTGGCTTCATAGCCATCAATCAGCGGCAGTCGGCAATCCATCAGGATCGCCGTGAAAATTAGGCTCTCGGCACTGCGGATCGCTTCGGCACCGTCAGTGGCCAGGCTCACTTCGAACCCCAGGCTGCGCAGCATCGCTTCCACCACGGTGCGGTTGACCGGATTGTCCTCCACCAGCAACACATGGCGGCCATCACCAGCACTGTGCTTGCCCTCAGCATTCTGGGCCACCGCGGGCAGGCTTTGTTGATCCAGGGCCAGTGGAATTTCCAGGGTAAACACCGAGCCACGGCCTTCTTCGCTCTGAGCGCGGAGGGTGCCGCCCATGCGCTCGGCCAGGGTGCGGGCGATGGGAAGTCCCAGCCCGGTGCCGCCGTAACGTCTTGAAATGGAACTGTCGGCCTGCTGGAACGCATCGAACATCAATTCCAGGCGTTCCGTGGAAATTCCGATGCCACTGTCACGCACGGTGCAGGTGAACCACACAAGCTCATGGTCGAGGGTTTGCCAATGGGGTTCGACGCTCACGCTGCCGTGCTCGGTGAACTTCAAGGCGTTGCCGATCAGGTTCACCAGAATCTGGCGGATCCGCGTCGGATCCCCCCGCACTCGGAGTGCATCCATACCCGGCGGGATCGGCAGCTTGAGCACCAGCCCACGCTGCTGCGCGCTGTGCTGGAAGGCCTGGGCGCAACTGTTGATCAGGTCGGCCAGGTTGAACGAAATATGTTCCAACTCAAGGGCCTCGCGTTCGATGCGCGAGAAGTCGAGGATATCGTTGATCACCTTGAGCAGATGCTCGGTGGACTCGGAGGCCAGCGCCGCGTATTCAGTCTGCTCCTCGGTCATCTCGGTGGTTTCCAGCAGTTGCAGCATGCCCAGTACGCCGTTCATCGGCGTGCGCAGTTCGTGGCTCATCATCGCCAGGAAGTCTGACTTCGCATTGTTGGCACGCTCGGCTTCTTCACGGGTCTGGATCAGTTGCGCCATGGCCTGCTGCTGTTCACGACTGGCCTGGTTGAGGCCTTCGGCCAAATTGTTGATGTGCCTCGAAAGGTCGCCCAGCTCTGAATCATCCACAATCGGCAGTGGCGTCTTGTAGTCGCCTTGCTGGATCGCCTTGACGGCATTGCCCATGGCGCTGATCGGTTGCGACAGGCTGGCGGCCAGGCGCCGCGCGAGCAAGAAGGTAAACAGCAGGGCGAACAACGCCAGGATGCCCGCCTTGAACAGAATCTCCTGTTGGCGCTGGCTGAAGGCGTCATTGGACATGCCGACAATCACCCGTCCCAGGTAATCCGCGCGCGGCGCCTTGGATTCGTTGAGGTTGTCCTCGAAAAAGTCGTTGCCCAGCTGGATATGTTGCAGCCGGATCGGCGCCTGGAAGACTTTCACCGACAGCGAGCGGTCGTGTTTCTCCGACGGCTGCTCGACGTACACCAGAATGTTTTCGCTGCTGTCCTGAATCTCCAGGAAGCGCACATGGGGCGTGGCCAATGTCGCGCGCAGCAGGCTATCAAGCACATCGTTGTTGCCTGAGATCACGCCGTATTCGGTGGCGGGCGCGAGCTGGTTGGCGATCAGTTGGCCCGTGTGGTCCAGTTCCTGGCGCAGGTCCTGGATACGCACGAAAGTGAAAAAGCTGATCAGCAGCAACGTCAGCAACAGTGCCGGACCCAGGGTGATGAGCTGGGTGCGTGTGTTGATGTCCCAACGACGACGCAAGGTCATGGGCGTTTTTCTCCTTCTGCCAATCGGGCGGCGACTCTGGCTTCGTCCACCTGTTCAATGCCCAGTGAGCGCGCGACCTGCGGGTTGCCCAAGACTTTGAAATGTTCTGGATACAGTGATCGTGGCCAACTGGCCGGCGGCTGGTCCAGCAAGCGGTCGAGTACCGCCAGCCAGTCGGCCTGGTCGCTGTAGGTGCTGGCCAGGCTGCCGGCGCGCACAAACCCGGCATTCGGGCCCACCAGCGGTAATTGCTGGGCGTAGCTGCTCAGCAGCAGGTTTTTCACGGTCTTTGGGTTGTACAGTTGCGGGTCGTCGAGGCCCAGCAGTACGTGGCTGCTCCTGAACAGGTTTTGCAGTGGGCGGCTGTCGTTTGTGTTGTCCCAGCGCTGAGGTTCGATGGCCAGCTCCAGCGCTTCTGCATAGCGGCGTAGCTCGGGCAGCAGGAATTCGCTCTCGGTGCTATAGAGCACACCGATACGCTGCGCCTGGGGCAGGATGCTGGTGATCAGGCGCAGTTGGCGTTCCAGCGGTGGGTCGCTCCACAACAGGCTGATCCGCGCGTGCCGCGAGGCCTCCGGACGTTGGTGGGCTTGTAGCCGACTGATGCGCATCACCAGGGTCGGCGGGCCTTGTAGGTCCTGCAGACGCCAGTCCAGGCCAGGCAGGTCCAGCAGGATCAAGCGCGTACTGGAGGGCAAGCGGCTGGGCGCGGGCAAGTCCTTGAGAGGGGTGAAAGTAACGTGGTCTTCGGGGCGTTGCTGGGCCAGGGCCCGGGCAAAGGCTTGCACGCCTGCACCGTCTTCGTCTGCGGTCAGCAGGATTTCGGCGCTCCACGCCGGTGCCGCCAGCAACAGGCAGGCCAGCAGCACGGCGCGTCGGCAGCACTTATAGATAAAGAAGCGGGTCATCCGTGACGAGTCGCCCATGTCAGAACTCTAGCTCCGCGCTGAAGTAGAGGACGTGGCGATGGTCGTAAGTGTTGTCGGCCCAAGTGGTGGGCTGGTTATCGAGGCGTTCTTGCAGCATGCCGGCCAGCTCCACGTTGGCGTTGCCCAGGGCAATGCGCTTGGCCACCCGCAGGTCGACCCGTTCGAAGCGATATTGGTTGAGTGCGTCATCGCCATAGTAGAACAGCGCGCTGGACCAGCCGCGGCCCCATTCGCGCAACCAGCCGGCGGAGCCACTGTTGCGCGCCGTCTGGGCTTTGTCCAGAGGGTTGCTGGTGGCAGCGTCGACGTAAGCATAGGTCAGCCGCAGGCGATCGGCGCTGCTCACCCGCCAATCGAATTGCGACTCGGCACCGGTGAACCGCGAACTGTTGGCGTTGCTGGCGATGTACTGGTTGTTGCGCAGGGGCGAGCTGATCATGTCGGTGATTTCGTCATAGAACAGTTTCACGTCCATGGTCAGCCCGAGATCGGCAAAGAACCCGTTGTATCCCAGTTCCCGCGAGCGCATCAGTTCCTTGTCCAAATTGCCCGGGCCCCGGGTCTTCACGAAGTACTGCCCGGAGTTCTGCCCGTAGGCCGGGGAGCTTAGGTTGGTGACGCGATAGCTCCAGTTGACGTTGTTCTCGAACATGTCCGGTGAACGGATGGCTTCGGAATACACCGCGCGCAGGCCGTGGCGCGGGTTGATCAAATAGTTGACCGCCACTCTTGGAGTGAGTGAGTGGCCACTCAGTTGTGTGTCTTCGAACATCGCGCCGCCCTGGAGCAGCCAGTGCTCGCTGGCGCGCCATTCCAACTGGCCGAACAGGCGCCAGGTGGTGTCGTCCAGGGTGCCGTTGAAGTAGGTGTCGGAATCGGCGCGGTCGTAGCGGTAGTTCATGCCGCTGACCAGGCGCAGGCTGTCGGACAGGCTGAGGGTGTCTTGAATCTCCAGGTCGTAGCGGCTTTCGCGGGTGCTCTGGTCGATGTCACCGCAGACACTCTGGTTCGCGCCGTTACGCCATTGGTCCAGCACCTGATTGGCCAGGGCTTGCTCGGCGGCACTGCCCGGCGGTGCGGTGCCTTGGCTGTAGGTGTCCATGTGCCGGGCCAGCAGTTCGGCGTAATTCGGGTTCAATTGCCACAACTGGGTCAGCTCGGGGCTGAACGAGACCTTGGCGTCGCAGGCCTTCCAAATTTGCCGGCGATTCCACTGCTGGGCCGAGCCTTGGATATACAGGCTGTGCTCGGGATTTAAGTCGATGTTCCAGCGCAGGGAGCCGGCGTAGTCCTTGGCCGCGACGTCGGAGTTGTTACCGCCTTCGGTAATCCCGGCAAATACTGGGGTGTAGGTATACGGACGCTGATTGGTGCCTTCCTTGGCATCCAGTTGCCAGTCGATGCTCTGCTGCGCGTTCAACGTCTGGCTCATTGCCAGGCTGAAGCGGTTGAGGCGGCGACCGTCGCGGCGATCAGCACCGGCGGCATCGCTGTCGAAGCCATCGTCCTGCTGCCCGGACAGGGACAGGCGCAAATCACCGGTTTCCCAGCCCACGCCCTGGCTGGCATAGAAGTCGTTGATCCCACGTTCGCCCCGAATCACCTTTACCCGTGAGCCGTGGCTGTTAGCCGGTGACCGCGTAAGGATATTGACCACCGCCATCAACGCATTGGCGCCGTAGCTGACGGTGTTGGGGCCGCGGAAGACTTCGATACGCTCGATATCCTCCATGGCCACAGGAATATCGCTCCAGTCCACCGTGGCGAGGCCGGCGCGGTATACCGAACGCCCGTCGATCAACACCTGCATGCGCCGCGCATCGTTGGCACTGGTGCCGTGGTAGTTCACTGCAGCCTGGTTGCCGGTGGTGTAGCCGACCATCATTCCCGGCACCAGGCGCAGCAGTTCGCTGATGTCCCGTGCGCCGCTGGCTTTGATCAGCTCGCTATCGATCACGGTCATGCTGCCGGGTACGGCGGCGGCCGATTGCTTGAGGCGTGTGGCGGTCAATACCTGCGGCAGCGGCTGGCTGTCGAGGAACAGATCGTCAGCCAGCACTGATGTACTGCACAACAGCAATAGCAGTAGAGACGAATGGGAAGAAGGGCCCAAATACACGACACGGCCTTGATAATGACGGATAGCCGCCCATGTTAACTGAGGCTGGGGTATTTGCCAGTCAGTGCCTTTGCAATTACGTCACACGAGTAGGGCATTTTCCCACAGACGCACGAATTGAAACGGGGGCTGGCCGCAATCGGGTCGCTCCGTATAATGCCGCCATCGCCACTGGTATGGATTAACGGATTGCATATGACTGAGCAGCGCCCTATTGCGGTCCTGGGAGGCGGGAGTTTTGGTACCGCCGTGGCTAACCTGCTGGCCGAGAACGGTCACGCGGTGCGTCAGTGGATGCGCGATCCTGAGCAGGCCGAGGCCATCCGCGTGCATCGGGAAAACCCTCGTTACCTCAAAGGTATCAAGATTCATCCGGCGGTCGAGCCGGTCACCGATCTGTTGGCTACCCTGACGGACTGCGATCTGTGCTTTGTCGCGCTGCCCTCCAGCGCCTTGCGCTCGGTATTGGCGCCCCATGCCGAACGTCTGGCAGGCAAGATGCTGGTCAGCCTGACCAAGGGCATCGAGGCGCAAACCTTCAAGTTGATGAGCGAAATTCTTGAAGAAATCGCGCCCCAGGCACGTATTGGCGTGTTGTCCGGGCCGAATCTCGCGCGGGAAGTCGCCGAGCACGCGCTGACCGCCACTGTGGTCGCCAGCGAAGACGAAGCCCTGTGCGAACGTGTCCAGGCGGTGCTGCATGGCCGTACTTTCCGCGTGTATGCCAGTAGTGATCGTTTCGGCGTTGAGTTGGGCGGTGCGCTCAAGAACGTCTACGCCATCATCGCCGGTATGGCAGTGGCGCTGGGCATGGGCGAAAACACCAAGAGCATGCTGATCACCCGCGCACTGGCGGAAATGACGCGCTTTGCGGTGAACCAAGGCGCCAACCCGATGACATTCCTCGGCCTTGCAGGCGTCGGCGACCTGATCGTTACGTGTTCGTCGCCGAAAAGTCGCAACTACCAGGTGGGTTTCGCCCTAGGCCAGGGGCTGAGCCTCGAAGACGCGGTGACGCGTCTGGGGGAAGTGGCCGAAGGCGTCAACACTCTCAAGGTACTGAAAGCCAAGGCCCAGGAAGTGGGCGTGTACATGCCGCTGGTCGCGGGGTTGCACGCGATCCTGTTTGAAGGGCGCACTTTGAACCAGGTTATCGAGTTGCTGATGCGCGCCGAGCCGAAAACCGATGTCGACTTTATTTCCACCAGTGGTTTCAACTGAGGAACGCGTCATGAACGATCCGAAAGCAGCCCCCAAGTACGAATCCATTGTCCTGCGCATCCTGTGGATGCTGGTGTTTGCCCTGGTGTGGCAAGTGGCGCAATTCATTCTCGGCGCGCTGGTCGTGGTGCAACTGATCTATCGACTGATCTACGGCGCGCCGAACCTGGGTCTGATGAATTTTGGCGACAGCCTCAGCCAGTTCCTGGCGCAGATCGGCCGTTTCGGCAGCTTCCATAGCGAGCAGAAGCCTTGGCCGTTCGCCGACTGGCCAACACCGCGCGCGCCCGAGGGCGAAGCCGCCCACAGCGTACCGCCGGCGCCGCACCCTGTGCGCGATGAAGAGCCGAAACTGTGAAACTGTGGATTTTGCGCCACGGCGAGGCAGAAGGGCATGCCCGCACCGACGCCGAACGTAACCTTACTGAGCATGGCCGTGGCGAAGTGTTGCGCAGTGCCGCGCATCTGATTGGCCAACCGCTCAGCGCCATTATCGCCAGCCCCTATGTGCGGGCGCAGCAAACCGCGCAATTGGTACGCGACGTGTTGGGGTTCGAGCCAGAAGTCCGCACCGTGCCTTGGCTGACACCGGAGGGCAACCCACTGCAGGTGCTGGAAAAGCTCGACACGGATGACAATGTGCTGCTGGTCAGTCATCAGCCATTGGTCGGCAGCTTGATCAGCTTTTTGCAGCACGGCCATCAGCGCCAGCCAGAGCCGATGTACACCGCCAGCCTGGCGGAATTGGAGGGCGACTTCCCGCTGGCCGGGCTGATGAGCCTGGTAAGTGTGAAGAACCCGTAGGCAATACCGCTGCTTTGTGTGTGCTATACAGTCAACCAAGCAAGTGCTTGGTTGGCTATGATCGGACCACAAAGGAGCGCGTCCCATGCCCGTCGCTGTTCGTTTGCCGTTGCAACTCTTCTTCGAACGTGAAGCGCGACACCCGCGCCAGGCTTATCTGGTTCAACCCGTTGGCGGGGGCGAGGTGCAGACCCTCACCTGGGGCGACGTTGGCCAACAGGCTCGTCGCGCTGCGCACTGGCTGCGCGCCAGGGAGCTTCCTCAGGGCTCGCACATTGCCCTGATCTCGAAAAACTGCGCCCACTGGATCATCGCCGATCTGGCAATCTGGATGGCGGGGCATGTTTCGGTCCCTCTTTACCCCAATCTCACCGCCGATTCCGTTGGTCACGTACTCACTCATTCCGAGGCGGCGCTGGTGTTTGTCGGCAAGCTCGATGATTGGCCTGCCATGGCCCCCGGCGTTCCGGAGGGTGTTCCGACCATCAGCCTGCCGCTGTGCCCACCCGGCGAGTTCGACTTCACGTGGGCAGACCTGCAAACCTGCTCACCGATCCAGGACAGCCCCGTACCCGTTGCCTCTGAACTGGCTACTGTCATCTACACGTCTGGAACTACGGGCTTGCCCAAGGGCGTGATGCACAGCTTCGGCACCCTGGGGTTTGCCGCCACACACGGTACTGAGTTGTTTGGCCTGGGGGAGGGCGACCGGCTGCTGTCGTACCTGCCGCTGTGCCATGTGGCTGAGCGGATGTTTGTAGAGATGGCCTCAATCTACACCGGGCAAACGGTATTTTTCGCCGAGAGCCTGGATACCTTTCTGACGGATTTGCGCAGGGCGAGGCCTACAGCGCTGTTTGGTGTGCCGCGTATCTGGACCAAATTCCAGCTGGGTGTTTACAGCAAAATCCCGGAAAAGCGCCTGGACACCCTGCTGCGGCTGCCGTTTATCGGCAAGCGCGTAGGCCGCAAGGTGCTCGCCGGCCTCGGATTGGATGCACTGCGAATTGCGTTGTCCGGTGCCGCGCCGGTTCCCGAGGCGTTGCTGCGATGGTATCAACGCCTGGGCCTGGATGTGCTGGAGGTGTATGGCATGACCGAGAGCTGCGGCTATTCCCATGTGTGTCGTCCCGGCCAGCAGACAATCGGCTGGATCGGCCTGCCGTGCCCCGGTGTGGAAGTGCGCATCGATGCGTCGGGTGAGGTGCAGGTGCGCAGCGGCGCGACCATGCTCGGCTATTTCAAGGATCCTGGAAAAACCGCTGAAACCCTTACTGGGGACGGCTTCCTGCGCACGGGCGATAAAGGTGAGCAGGACGCTGAGGGTCGCCTGCGCTTGACCGGACGCCTCAAGGAGATCTTCAAGACCAGCAAGGGCAAATACGTGGCTCCGGCGCCGATTGAGAACCGTCTGGCGGAGCACGCGCGCATCGAACAAGTCTGCGTGGTGGGCGATGGCCTTGGCGCGCCAATCGGTTTGTGTGTGCTGTCAGCGCAGGACCAGGACCGGCAAGCGCTTGGCGCCAGCCTCGAACGCTGGCTGGAGCAGGTCAACCAGACGCTGGATAAACATGAGCGTTTGCGCCGTTTGGTGGTGGTCAAGGACAACTGGGCGGTGGAGAACGGCTTTCTGACCCCGACCTTGAAGATCAAGCGCAACGTGATCGAATCGACTTACGGTCCACAGTTTCAGGACTGGAGCGAGCGTTCCGAGGCGGTTGTGTGGCAGGATTAGGGTCATCATAAAACCAACAAGGACAACCGCATGAGCCTGTGGCGTACCCAACCGAATATCGAACAACTCAACGCCATCCAGAAAAACACCATCGGTGAACTGCTGGATATTCGCTTTGAAAGCTTCGACGACGAATCCCTGACCGCCAGCATGGTGGTTGATCACCGCACCCATCAACCTTACGGCCTGCTGCACGGCGGCGCTTCGGTGGTGCTGGCCGAAAGCGTTGGCTCTATGGCGGCTTACCTGTGCGTCGACGCCAGCAAGTTCTATTGCGTGGGCCTGGAGGTCAACGCCAATCACCTGCGTGGCGTGCGCAGTGGGCGCGTGACTGCGGTGGCCAGGGCTATCCATATTGGGCGCACCACTCAAGTGTGGGATATCCGCCTGACCACGGAAGATGGCAAGGCCAGCTGCGTTTCACGTCTGACCATGGCCGTGGTTCCGCTGGGCGAGAGCCCGCCGGCACGATAGGCGTGGCGTGAGTGTCATCATTCCTGGCAGTTACAGTCATTGCTGTGCTGCCCTGGCATGGTGACAATCAATTTTCTGTTTTTGTAGATGGATCCGGTATGTCGCAGCACGTGTTTTTTGCTCACGCCAATGGCTTCCCTTCGGCCACCTACGGCAAGCTGTTTGCCGCCTTGGCGCCGGAGTACGCAGTGGCTCACCTGCCGCAGCACGGTCACGACCCCAGGTTCCCGGTGGACGATAACTGGCAGAATCTGGTGGACGAGTTGATCCACCATCTGGAGCAGCAGCCGGAGCCGGTATGGGGTGTGGGCCACTCTCTGGGCGGTGTGTTGCATTTGCACGCCGCCATGCGTTGCCCACAGTTCTATCGCGGCGTGGTGATGCTCGATTCGCCAGTGCTGACCCGCGCGGACCGCTGGGTGATCCGCGCCGCCAAGCGTTTCGGCTTTATCGATCGCCTGACCCCGGCCGGCCGCACGCTGGGCCGTCGTGAAGAGTTCAGCGACATCGACGCCGCGCGTAGTTACTTCGCTGGCAAGACCCTGTTCCGTGGCTTCGACCCGGAATGTTTCGACGCGTACTTGCAACACGGGCTTTACCAGGCGGGTGATCGCCTGCGCCTGCGCTTCGACCCAGCCACCGAAATCAGCATCTACCGTGGCGTACCCCACACCAGCCCCGGCCAGGTGCGCCAACTGAAGGTGCCGCTGGCAGTGGTGCGTGGCCGCCAGAGCCGGGTAGTGATGCGTCACCACGCCAGCGGGGTCGACCGTCTGCCCATGGGTGAAATGCTCACCATGCCCGGTGGCCATATGTTCCCACTCGAACGCCCTCAGGACACCGCGACCTTGATCAAAACCCTGTTCACTCGCTGGGAAGCCCGTGAGCGCAGTTGCGCATGAGCACGCCGGTCGAAGAAGTGCGCCTGAGCCTGCCCCATATCGAATTGGCGGCCCATCTATTTGGCCCCGAGGATGGCTTGCCAGTGATTGCCCTACATGGCTGGCTCGACAATGCCAACAGCTTTGCGCGTCTGGCGCCCAAGCTTTCAGGGTTGCGTATCGTGGCCCTGGACATGGCGGGCCATGGGCATTCCGCGCATCGTCCTACGGGTGCCGGATATGCCTTGTGGGATTACGTCCACGATGTACTGCAAGTCGCCGAGCAACTGGGTTGGAAACGTTTTGCATTACTTGGCCACTCCCTCGGAGCCATCGTTTCCCTGGTACTGGCCGGCGCGTTGCCGGAGCGGGTAACGCACTTGGGTTTGATCGACGGCGTGATCCCACCCACCGCCAGTGGTGAGAACGCTGCGGAACGTTTGGGCATGGCATTGCAGGCGCAATTGAACCTGCAGGACAAGCGCAAACCGGTCTACAGCACCCTGGATCTAGCGGTCGAAGCGCGCATGAAAGGCTTGGTCGCCGTCAGCCGTGAAGCCGCAGAGCTACTGGCCCAGCGCGGTTTGATGCCGGTTCCGGGTGGTTACACCTGGCGTACGGACAGTCGCCTCACCCTGGCTTCGCCGATGCGTCTGACCGATGAGCAGGCAATGGCCTTCGTGCGGCGAGTGGGTTGCCCTACGCAGTTGGTGGTTGCCGCCGACGGTATGTTGGCGAAACATCCTGACTTGCTTTCCCAGCTGCCCTTTGCGGTAACTACGCTGCCAGGCGGCCATCATTTGCACCTGAATGATGAGCCCGGCGCAGTCCTTGTTGCAGACTGTTTCAATCGGTTCTTCTCCGCGCCTTGACTTGGGGCGGTCAACTGCCGAGGCTGGGCAGATTGAAAGGGAGTCAACCATGAATGTTTTCAACACCGCTACGACCTCCAATGGCCAGGGCTTTTTGAGCTTATGAGCGTGCGTAACGGATGTATCCGTATCCTGGGGCTGAGCCTGCTCAGCCCAATGGTATTCGCCGCCGACCTGCCGGGCAGCCAGGACCTGCCCACCGTGGCCCGACAGGTCGACGCACAAATTGTCGATTACCGTCCCGCCGAAGAAAAAGAACGCATCTATCCCATGGGTGCGATCCGCAAGATCAGTGGCCAACTGCGCTATGAAGGCCAGGCCACCGCCCGGGGCCAAACCACCGCCATCACCTATGAACTGCCCGCTGAACACAGCTCCAGCGCCGCGTTCACCGCGACCCGCGAAGCATTGCAGGCAAAGGGTGCACAGCTGTTGTTCTGGTGTAAGGCCCGCGACTGCGGCGAGAGCAGCCTGTGGGCCAATGAGGTGTTCGGCAACGCCAAGCTGGTCGGCGCCGATGGCCAGCAGGAATACCTGCTGTTGCGTCTGGCCGCACCGCAGGACAATTCCTTGGTGGCGTTGTACGGCATCACCCGAGGCAACCGCCGTGCCTATCTGCATGTGGAACAACTGGACGCCAGCGCACCGCTGGGTGACCTGCTGCCCACCTCCGCGACCCTCTTGCGCGAATTGAAAAGCACCGGCGAACTGGATTTCCCAGCGCTGGGCGCCGAGCCTGACGACACCTGGTTGACCCTCATCTCCCGTGGCTTGAACCTCGATACCACCCTGCGCGTCAGCTTGACCGGCACCCACGCCGAAGTCTGGCGCCAGGCTTTGGTCGAAAAAGGCGTGCGCGCTGCGCGCCTTGAAACCGGAACCGGTGAAACCAAAGGTCTGCACCTGCATCTGATACGCTGACCCATATAAGGGGAACGGACCCGAGCCGTTCGCCTAAGCTTTCTTCCTACAGCCTTTTTTCCGAGATACCCCATGCTCAATAACGATCGCCTGCTGGTGCAAATCCTGCTGCTGGTGCTCTTTGGTGCCAGTTTCTGGGTGATGGCGCCGTTCTGGTCGGCGCTGTTCTGGGGCGCCGTTCTGGCGTTCGCCAGTTGGCCACTGATGGTGCTGCTGACGCGCTGGTTGGGTGGCCGTGAATCCCTGGCTGCCGGCATCCTGACGCTGGGCTGGATGCTGTTGGTGGCGGTGCCGCTGGTGTGGCTGGGATTCAACCTGGCGGACCATGTGCGCGATGCGGTGGCGTTGATCAAGGATATCCAGGTAGACGGGCTGCCCGAGGCACCGAACTGGCTGGGCTCAATTCCCTTTGTGGGTGAGCGATTGGTCGGGATGTGGAACAGCATTGACGAGCAGGGTGCGGCGCTGATGGTCAGCATCAAGCCGTACCTGGGCCAAGTGGGGAACTGGCTGCTGGCGCGCAGTGCACAGATCGGCGGCGGTATCCTTGAGCTGACACTGAGCCTGGTGTTCGTGTTCTTTTTCTATCGCGATGGGCCACGGTTGGCGATGTTCGTGCATCGCCTGTTGGAGCGCTTGATCGGTGATCGCGCCGGTTATTACATCGAACTGGTTGCAGGTACCGTGCAACGTGTCGTCAACGGCGTGATCGGCACCGCTGCTGCCCAGGCATTGCTGGCGCTGATCGGTTTCTGGATTGCCGGCGTGCCGGGCGCCCTGGTGCTGGGGATCGTGACCTTCCTGCTCAGCCTGATCCCCATGGGCCCGCCGCTGGTGTGGATCCCGGCCACGGCGTGGCTGGCTTGGAAGGGCGATTACACCTACGCGGTGTTCCTGGGCGTGTGGGGTACGTTCATCATCAGCGGCGTGGACAACGTGCTCAAGCCGTACCTGATCAGCCGTGGCGGCAATCTGCCGTTGGTGATCGTGTTGCTCGGGGTGTTCGGCGGCTTGATCGCATTTGGTTTTATCGGCCTGTTTATTGGCCCGACCTTGTTGGCAGTGGCTTACAGCCTGTTGATGGATTGGAGCGCGACACAAGCTCAAGGGCGACGCGAAGACAAGCCTCTTTAAGCCCTGGGCAACCACATCACTGCAGTTAAACCGCCGCCTGGGGTCTCCTCCAGGCTCAGGCGGCCGCCGAGGCGCTCAGCGGCATCCTTGGAAATCGTCATCCCCAGGCCTACGCCACCGGAGTTGCGGTTGCGTGAACCTTCCAGGCGGAAGAAGGGCTCAAACACCGCCTCGCGCATATCGGCGGCAATCCCAGGGCCGTGGTCGATCACGCGGATGATCAGGGCTTCGCGGCTGTCTTCAAGTTCAACACGCACCGTGCCGGCATAGCGCAAGGCATTGTCGATCAGGTTGTTCAAGCAGGAGCGCAGGGCCATCGGTTGCACCTGCAACGGAACGCAAGTGCCGGCGAATTGCACATCGGAGCCCTGGTCCTGGGCGTTTTCACTCAGTGATTCCACCAACGCCTGCACATCCAGCCAATGCCGTGTTTCGCTGGTGCGTTGTTCATGCAGGTAGCTCAGGGTGGCGTCGAGCATGTTGATCATGTCGTCCAGATCCTGGCGCATCTGGCCCTGCAACTTCGTGTCGTCGATCTGTTCCAGGCGTAGCTTGAGGCGTGACAGCGGAGTGCGAAGGTCATGTGAGACGGCGCCGAGCATACGTGCGCGTTGGCTGACCTGTTCGCGGATACGCCGTTGCATCAGGTTGAAGGTCGATGCTGCTTTGCGCGCTTCCTGCGGGCCGGACTCATCCAGCGGCGGGCTGTCGAGGTCCAGGCTCAGGCGCTCGGCCGCTTCGCTCAGACGCTGGATCGGCCGGCTCAGCAGCTTGGCGCCGTACCAGGCGGCAATGATCAGGCAGATGAACTGGAACGTCAGCGGGACCAGCGGGCCACCAAACCACGGGCGGCGATGTTCCTTATGCCGTTGCGTCATAGTGCCGTCAGGCTGTTCGACAAAGGCTTCCTGAGGCGGTGGCGGGGGAGGACCGTAATAACGAAACCAACAGATCGCCAGCACATGGGCCAGCACAATCGCCACCAGCAACACGCCGAACAGCCGACCAAACAGCGTATTGAAGGCGGCACGCATCAACCGATATCCCGCGCGTCAAACAGGTAGCCTTCGCCCCGCACAGTTTTGATCAACTGTGGTGCCTTGGGGTCATCCCCCAGTTTCTGACGCAGGCGCGACACCAGCAAGTCGATGCTGCGATCAAACGCTTCGATGGATCGCCCACGAGCGGCATCCAGCAATTGCTCACGGCTCAACACCCGCCGCGGGCGCTCGATAAACACCCACAACAGACGAAACTCGGCGTTGGACAGCGGCACCACGAGGCCATCGTCCGCCACCAGTTGGCGCAACACGCTATTGAGGCGCCAGTTGTCGAAACGGATATTGGCGCGCTGTTCGGTGCGGTCATCACGCACTCGGCGCAGGATAGTCTGGATACGTGCCACCAGTTCGCGGGGTTCGAAAGGCTTGGACATGTAGTCGTCGGCGCCCAGTTCCAGACCGATGATGCGGTCGGTGGGTTCGCAGCGGGCGGTAAGCATCAGGATCGGTATATCCGACTCCGAGCGCAGCCAGCGGCACAGCGAAAGGCCGTCCTCGCCTGGCAGCATCAGGTCGAGCACCACCACGTCAAAGGTTTCGGCTTGCATGGCCAGGCGCATCGCGGCGCCGTCGGTGACGCCGGTGGCGAGGATATTGAAGCGTGCCAGGTAGTCGATCAGCAGTTCGCGAATCGGCACATCGTCGTCGACGATCAGCGCGCGGGTATTCCAGCGCTTGTCATCGGCGGTCACCGCGCCTTTTTGTTCGTCGTTCACTGGGACAAAAGGGGTCTGCATAGTGCGATCATCTGCCTGGTTGTTGCGGTCAGCATAGGCGCCCAGCCCCATGGCTGGAAGTGCTGGTCGTTGGGTCGTGCGGGCGAGGCTAGCGGTGGGGCGTGTTGGGGGCATGTCGTGAATGTATCAGCTTTGAAATATTTGCCCGAAAGGCCCGCCAAATGCCGGTTGGTCAGTATTTACCGATCATCGGATCCCGCAACGCCGCTGCTTGCGCTACAATCCGCGCCGATTTCGACTTGCCTGAGAGCCCATTCCAATGTCCGTCTGCCAGACTCCTATCATCGTCGCCCTGGATTACCCCACCCGTGACGCCGCACTGAAGCTGGCTGACCAGTTGGACCCCAAGCTTTGCAGGGTCAAGGTCGGCAAGGAACTGTTCACCAGCTGTGCCGCAGAAATCGTCGGCACCCTGCGTGACAAAGGCTTCGAAGTGTTCCTCGATCTGAAATTCCACGATATCCCGAATACCACCGCCATGGCGGTCAAGGCCGCCGCCGAAATGGGCGTGTGGATGGTCAACGTGCACTGCTCCGGCGGCCTGCGCATGATGACCGCCTGCCGCGAAGTGCTGGAACAGCGCAGCGGCCCTAAACCCCTGCTGATCGGTGTGACCGTGCTGACCAGCATGGAGCGCGAAGACCTGGCCGGTATCGGCCTGGACATCGAGCCTCAGGAGCAGGTACTGCGCCTGGCAGCCCTGGCCCAGAAAGCCGGCCTTGATGGCTTGGTGTGCTCGGCGCTGGAGGCCCAGGCCTTGAAGACCGCCCATCCGTCGTTGCAATTGGTGACCCCGGGGATCCGCCCGGCGGGCAGCGCCCAGGATGACCAGCGCCGTATCCTGACCCCGCGTCAGGCACTCGATGCAGGTTCTGACTACCTGGTGATCGGTCGCCCGATCAGCCAAGCGGCGGATCCGGCCAAGGCGTTGGCGGCGGTCGTTGCCGAGATCGCCTGATCCGAATGGGGACGGGGCTTGCTGTAGCGAGCCCCTTCTCACATTTGCTATGCAGTGTGTCAGCTGACCTTAAGCACCAATTTCCCAAAGTTCTCGCCGTTGAATAACTTCATCAACGTCTCCGGGAACGTCTCCAGGCCCTCGACAATATCCTCTTTGCTCTTGAGCTTGCCCTGCGCCATCCAGCCGGCCATTTCCTGCCCGGCGGCGGCAAAATTCGCCGCGTGATCCATCACCACAAAGCCTTCCATCCGCGCGCGATTGACCAGCAGTGACAGGTAGTTGGCCGGGCCTTTCACGGCTTCCTTATTGTTGTACTGGCTGATGGCGCCGCAAATCACCACCCGCGCCTTCAGCGCCAGGCGGCTAAGTACTGCGTCAAGAATGTCGCCGCCGACGTTATCGAAATACACATCCACGCCCTTCGGGCATTCGCGCTTGAGGGCGGCGGGTACGTCTTCGTTCTTGTAGTCGATGGCTGCATCAAAGCCCAATTCGTCTACCAGAAACTTGCACTTGTCAGCGCCACCGGCGATGCCGACCACGCGGCAACCTTTCAGCTTGGCGATCTGCCCGGCAATACTGCCCACGGCGCCGGCTGCACCGGAAATGACCACGGTTTCACCTTCCTTGGGCGCGCCGGTGTCCAGGAGCGCGAAGTAGGCGGTCATGCCGGTCATGCCCAGTGCAGAAAGGTAGCGGGGCAGAGGGGCGAGCTTTGGGTCGACGGTGTAGAAGCCGCGCGGCTCGCCGAGGAAATAATCCTGCACGCCCAAGGCACCATTCACGTAGTCGCCGACCGCGAATTTCGGGTTGTTCGAGGCAATCACCTTGCCCACGCCGAGCGCGCGCATCACCTCGCCGATACCGACGGGCGGAATGTAGGACTTGCCTTCATTCATCCAGCCACGCATGGCCGGGTCGAGGGACAAGTATTCATTGCGTACCAGCACTTGCCCGTCCTGGGGTGTGCCCACCGGTACTTCCTGGTACGTGAAGGTTTCCCGCGTCGCCGCGCCGACCGGGCGTTTGGCGAGCAGGAATTGGCGGTTGGTCTGGGCAGTCATGGCAGAGACTCTTAAGAAGTGGAGCATGAGTGATAGACCTTGAGCGGGTCGGGGGCAAGGCCGGCTGAAGGCGCGAATGCTGGTCGATAGGCTGCGTTGATAGTGCGCAGGGTGTACTTATCACTGGTACTCATGCAGCCCTAACCGGGCGTTTGATAGTGCTGACGCGCCAGTGTCAGTGTTGGCTAGACTCGGCCCACGGCTATTTCTCCCATAGGACATTCCCCATGAGCATGACGTTTTCCGGCCAAGTTGCCTTGGTGACCGGCGCCGCCGCCGGTATTGGCCGCGCCACCGCGCTGGCGTTCGCCGCCGAAGGTTTGAAGGTCGTCGTTGCCGACCTGGATGTGGAGGGCGGCGAGGGCACTGTCGCGCTGATCCATCAGTCCGGTGGCGAGGCGTTGTTTGTACGCTGCAACGTCACACAGGAGGCGGATGTGCAGCAATTGATGGCGCAGACCATCGGCGCTTATGGCCGCTTGGACTACGCCTTTAATAACGCCGGCATCGAGATTGAGAAGGGCAAGCTGGCGGACGGCAGCCTGGATGAGTTCGACGCCATCATGGGCGTCAATGTCAAAGGCGTGTGGCTGTGCATGAAGTACCAATTGCCACTGTTGCTGGCCCAAGGCGGCGGGGCCATTGTCAACACGGCGTCGGTCGCGGGCCTGGGGGCGGCGCCGAAGATGAGCATCTACGCGGCCTCCAAGCATGCAGTGATCGGCCTGACCAAATCGGCGGCCATTGAGTACGCCAAGAAGAAAATTCGCGTTAACGCCGTTTGCCCGGCGGTGATCGACACCGACATGTTCCGCCGTGCCTATGAGGCCGACCCCCGCAAGGCTGAATTCGCCGCCGCCATGCACCCGGTTGGGCGTATCGGCAAAGTAGAAGAAATCGCCAGCGCCGTGCTTTACCTATGCAGCGATGGCGCCGCATTCACCACCGGGCACGCCTTGGCGGTGGACGGTGGCGCGACGGCGATCTAGGACCTCGCGTCGCCCTCTATTCGAAAACGTCTTGGGGGGATGTGGGGCTTTTCCAGAGCTGGCAAAACGCCGCGACCGAATATGTGTCAGTAGGTAAATAATTCAATTAAATCAATACTTTAATAAATTTGTGTGACCGGCAGTCAACGGCTTCTGTGCTTAACTCTTCGGGTTGATAACAGACAGTTGAAGTGAGTGGCTCATGGATTTAAGGATTGATCGACAAGCCCTTGTACCGGTGGTGCAGCAAATTGTCAGTGCAGTGGCGCAATGGATTCGCAAGGACGAGGTAAGCCCCGGCACACGCTTGCCCTCCATCCGCCAACTGGCTCGGGATAATCTGCTCAGCCAATCCAGCGTGATCGAAGCATTCGAACGGATGGTCGCCCAGGGAGTGCTGGCCCCCCGGCAAGGCTCGGGATTTGTAGTGGCCCAGCCAGCCGTCTCCCACGAAGGCAATTGGTATGAAGGGGCGGAGCGCGAATGGGGGGCCTTTGCCGATAATCCGCTGGGCGAGTTGAAACTGGGCTGCGGCTGGTTGCCAGACGCCTGGCGCGAAAGCGATGACATCAGTTACGCAATCCGTGAAGTTACCCGCACCGACACTGCAGCACTGTTCAACTACAGCACGCCCTTAGGTTTACCCGCGTTGCGCGAGCAACTGGCCAAGCGCCTGACTCAGATTCATATCCCCTCCAGCGTGGACTGCATCCTCACTACCGCGGGCGCTGGCCATGCCCAGGACCTGCTGATACGCACGCTGCTCAAGGCCGGCGATTGCGTGGTGGTCGAAACCCCGGGGTACGGCAACCTCTATCAACAATTGGCGTTCCAGGGTGTGCAACTGCTGGAGGTGCCGCGTACCCAAGGCGGCCCCGACCTCCTGGCCCTGGAAGCGTTACTACAAGACCATCGGCCAAAATGCCTGTTCATCCACAGCCTTTATCACAACCCCACCGGGACGAGTCTGTGCCGCGAGGTGGCCGAGCGTTTGCTGGAACTGGCGCACCGCGAAAACTTCCTGATCATTGAAGAAGACGTCTACGGCGACCTGCAACATGCCAGTTGCATACGGCTCGCGGCATTGCCCCATGATGACCGGGTGATCTATGTCGCGAGTTTCTCCAAGACCTTGAGCAGTGCGTTGCGCGTGGGGTATCTCACTGCCAGTTCGGCGATCATCACGCAACTGGCCAGCCTCAAGACCTTGACCGGATTCGGCACCTCGCGGTTTGCCGAGGCAGTGGTTGCTACGCTATTGGCCAATGGCGCCTATCGTAAATGGGTACAGCGCCTGCGCAAGCGACTGGGCACTGAAATGAGAGCCACCCTGCAAGTGCTGGAAGACGAGGAGTGGGAGGTGTTCGCGGTGCCTGCCGGAGGCATGTTCCTGTGGGCGCGGCCGGGGGAGGCGCAACCTTCGCTGTTGCAGAGGTGTGCCCGACGTCTGGGAGTGTTGTTGTCTCCCGGGGCGTTGTTCAGCCCAACGGCGGAGCCCTGTGATTGGCTGCGCATCAATGTGGCCTATGCAACTGATCCACGGGCTTTGGCATTGTTCCGTGCCATGGGGCCTACCAGATCGACCTCGACCATTCTGAAAACGACGAGCGTGTAGCTTTTTGCCATTATTGTGGCGCCAACGTCTTGTGCTCAGTGCCTTGTGGTTGCGAATCTCGCTGGATGTCAATCGGGCTTGATGGCATCTGCCATTGCAAGAGGATTCAAGTGCAATGATTTCAGGCGTGCAACGACGTTTCGCCAACCTCGGTATGGCGAAAAAACTGGGTTTGGGCTTCATGCTGGTGCTGCTGCTGACGGCGTTGGTAGCAGCTATCGGCGTGTGGTCCCTGCAGACCGTTGGCCAGCGTTTCGAGGGGCTCAAGGCCATGTCTTCTCTCAACAGCGGCTTGCTCAAGGTACGCCTGATCGAGCAGGACTACGCGCTGCACGCCGACCCCAAGGCTGTCGACGCCCTGCATGAAAGCGTTGACGCCTTGGCGGCCCAGGCCGCCGCCCTCAAGGCACAGTCTGCGGCGAATGTGCCGGTGATGACTGACGTCGAGCAGGCCTTGGTCGCCTACCGCCAGGCGTTCGATGAGTTTGTCGAGCTGACCCAGACCAAGGATCTGGCGCTGGAAATGGCCACTTGGTCAGTGTCCAGCGTGGCGAACAACCTGGACGTGTTGCAGGCCGGCCTGGCGGACGACGGGGCTTATGGCCTCAAGGAAAGCCAGGGCAAGGAGGGCGCCGAGTTTATCGAGCAGGCTGGTCAGGTCAGTCAGGTGTCGCGCTTGATGTTGCAGGCCATGAACGAAGCCCACGTACGCTTGGACCAGAGCCGCAAAGTGGATGCTGAGGATGCCGAGCAAGGCAAGATCGAGCAGGCTGACCAGGCTCTTGCTCAAGTCGAGCAACTGAAGAAGTCGGTCAAGGACTCCGGTTATCAGACGGTGCTCAATGAAGTTTCCGGGCACATTGCCGCGTTCAGCGAGAAGCTGGGTGAATACACCGGCCTGTTGGCCCAGGAAAAAGTGGTCTACAAACAACTGCATGACCGGGCGGCCCTAGTGGTCAGCCGGGTCAACCAGGCCTATGACGCCGAAGACCTGTCGATGCAGGCACAACTGAAAAAAAACGCGATGTTGATCATCGTCTCGTCGGCCCTGGCTTTGCTGGTGGGGCTGATTGCAGCGTGGGTGATTACCCGTTTGATCGTCGCGCCGCTGCGCAGTGTGATCGCGGTGGCGCAGCAGATTGCCGCCGGGGATTTGAGCGGGCGTATGGAGGTCAGTCGTCGTGATGAAATCGGCCAATTGATGCAGGCGATGCAACAGATGGGCAGCGGCCTGAGCCAGATGGTCAGCGGCCTGCAGGCCGGTATCGAGCAATTGGCCAGCTCGGCGCAGTCGCTCTCCAGCGTGACCGAGCAAACCAATGTCGAGGTCAGCAGCCAGAAGGAGGAAACCGAGCAGGTGGCCACTGCTATGAACCAGATGACCGCCACGGTGCATGATGTGGCGCGCAACGCTGAAGAGGCCGCGCAAGCCGCGCAGACCGCGGATGACAAGGTCGACAGCGGTCAGCAAGTGGTGCGCCAGAGTTTGCAGCGCATCGAGTTGCTGGCCACTTCCAGTAATAGTGCCAGTGCGAGCATCGAGAGCCTCAGTGCCGAAATCCAGAACATTGGGACTGTGTTGGGCGTGATCAAAAGCGTGGCGGAGCAGACCAACTTGCTGGCTCTGAACGCGGCCATCGAGGCTGCCCGTGCGGGTGAGCAAGGCCGTGGCTTTGCGGTAGTGGCCGATGAAGTGCGGGCGCTGGCCAAGCGTACCCAGCAATCGACCGAAGAAATCGAGCGGTTGGTCAGCACCTTGCGCAGCGCGGCGCAATCATCGGTGCAGCAGATCCAGCAAAGCGGTGAGCTGGTCAAGCTGGCGGTCAGCGATGCCCTGGAAACCGAGAGCGCCCTGGGCAGCATCGCGGTGGCGGTGTCGTTGATCCAGCAGATGAACCAGCAGATCGCCGCTGCCGCTGAGGAACAAAGCTCGGTGGCTGAAGAGATCAACCGTAGCGTCACCAGTATTCGTGCGAGTGCCGATCAATCGGCGTTGAGCATGCAGGGCAATGCGGCATCGAGTATCCAGCTGGCGCAGTTGGGGGCGGAGCTCAAGGGGATGGTGGGGCATTTCCGCCTTTGATCGCAGCACCGAGGCTGCGATCAAAGGGGAGGGCGATCAAGCGTGGTTTGCGAGAAAGGTCAGCAGCGCTTCGTTGACGAAGTCCGGGTTCTCCCGGCTGGAGATATGCCCTGCGTCTGGAATCAACGTCAGTGCGCAGCCAATCAGTTCGGCCATTTCCTTGGATTCGACGGGTGGACGAGGTTTGTCCTGCTCGCCGCACATCACCAAAGTAGTATCGGCGTCCAGGCGCGGTAGTTGCTCCAGCACGTCGTCGCGGCTGAAGATCAACTGGCCCAAGGGCACGACGCTCTGCAGCAGGCGTTCTCGGGAAAAGGCCCGCAGTGACGTGCGAAAGTCCTGGTGCAGCGCTGATTCGCGGTCGATGTCCGGGCGGAAGAAGATCGGTGCGATCACATCCAGCAACGGCTCGGGAATGGCGCCGGCGTCTTCAATCATCTTGAACAGCGAGAAGTAATACTGGCGCGTGGCCTCGGGCTCGGCGCCGAGGTAGGTGTCCATCAGTATTAGGCTGTTGATGCGTTCTGGGGCCTGCAACGCCAGGCGCGCGCCCCACATACCGCCGACCGAGAGGCCCACCAGGTTGATCTGCGTGATAGCCAAGTGATCCAGCAGGGCCAAGGTCTGGCGTGCGAGGTCGTCGAGGGAGCGCGTTTGCGTGGGCAGTTGGCCCGATTCACCGTGGCCCCATAGCTCGGGCACGATCACACGGTACTGTTGCGACAGGGCTTCGATCTGCGGTGCCCACATGTCGCGGTTCCACAGGTAGCTGGAGCCCAGCAGCACGGCCGGGCCGGTGCCTTGGTCGAGGTAGTGCAGGGGTTGTCCATCAATGACGGCGATAGGCATAGCAGGCCTCTGACTTCACGGAGTGAGGCGCACTTTTTTACGCTAGTCGGGGGGCGGAGGATAGGTGCCAGGATGATGGCACCTATTATTTTGCGAGGATCAATCGTAGATGACTTTCTTCTTCCACTCGGCGTCGGCGTCGACTTCTTTCATGCCTTGGGTCAGTTCGTTGACCTCTTCTGCGGCCTGTTTGCTGTTAGCCAGCACGGTGGAGTTGGCGCGGGCCAGTTGGCCTTCCAGCAATTGCAGCTGGGCGCTGTAGAGTACCGGCTCCGGCTGTTTGCGCAGGTACTGCACACCACGCTCGAAGGCCAGGCGTGCCTGGCCCGGTTGGCCCTGCTGCAGCGCGTGCTGGCCGAGGTTGTTGAAGAACTCGATGTGCAGCAGCACCAGGATATGGCGGATTTCTTTGATCCAATGCTTGGCTTCGTTGGAGGGTAGGAAACCGTCCTGGGCTGCGCGCGTGACCTGGCCGTGCAGGGCTTCCAGCAGGAAGCGCACGTCCTTGGCCTTGGCTTCGGTCTGGATCGGTGCCGGGGGGTTGTTGACCGGGATCGATTCGCCCTGGGCCACCAGTGTGTTCAGCTCAGTGATGCGCGCTTTAATAGGAGCACTGGTCTTGTTGAGGTTCAACAGGCGCTGGTTCACGTTGAGCTCCAGGCGGGTCAACAACAGTTTGAGCGCCGGGGTCATCAGTTGGCCTGGGAATGTTTCGGTGATCTCACCGCAACGGCGCAGGCGATCGTTAAGCTCGATCTGGACGCGCTGCTTTTCCAGCTTGTTGTTTTCCACCACGTGGTTCATATAGCCAATGGCGATCAGTATTACGATCCCGGCTATTACCAGCAGGGTGATCATGAGTGGTGTCACCGGTGTGACCTCTTTATAGGGTTTGCAATGGAGTGTAGTGACTGGGCCGGCTATCGGATAGGGCTGATCGACCAACTGCCCGGGTAGTTTCTTCTATATAGACAAGAGCATCCCTGCGTAGATGCACATTGCCATTATTTGCCAGGGCGAACTATAACGTCTTGTCGGGTGCCAGAATATAGGCGTCAAGGTGCGGACGGGCAGAATGCTCGCAACGGCTGGTAAACGCGGGCGAAGTCATTGATTTTAATAAATTTATCCTTGGGGGTTGACGATCCCCCAATCCATCCATAGAATGCGCGCCACTTAAAGCGTAAAGCACACAGCGAAACGCGTTGAGTAGTGAATGTTGTACGTGTGTCCCCTTCGTCTAGTGGCCTAGGACACCGCCCTTTCACGGCGGTAACAGGGGTTCGAGTCCCCTAGGGGACGC